>NZ_NCVF01000024.1:0-230547 GCF_002096755.1 Streptococcus mitis | reverse complement strand
TTTTCATTATAGGTCATATGGGACTTTTTTTCTACACAAAAATAGGTTCCATAATATCTACAGAGGATTTACCCACTACAAATATTATAGAGCCAAAAAATGAAGAAAGGATTCTTAAAGTAATAATTTTATTCTCTTTCACTAAAAATCTTGACAGTTAAGCTTAAAAAAGGTAAACTATTTACTGGTTAATTAATTGGTTAAATAACCAGTTTAAAAAAACTGTTTAACCGAGAAAAAGAAGTTAAGAAAAGCTTCATCATTTATTGAAATGAGGGATTTATGAAATTCAGTAAAAAATATATAGCAGCTGGATCAGCTGTTATCGTATCCTTGAGTCTTTGTGCTTATGCACTGAACCAGCATCGATCGCAGGAAAATAAGGACAATAATCGTGTCTCTTATGTGGATGGTAGCCAGTCAAGTCAGAAAACTGAAAACCTGACACCAGATCAGGTCAGTCAAAAAGAAGGAATTCAGGCTGAGCAAATTGTCATCAAAATTACAGATCAGGGCTATGTAACGTCACACGGTGATCACTATCATTACTATAATGGGAAAGTTCCTTATGATGCCCTCTTTAGTGAAGAACTTTTGATGAAGGATCCAAATTATCAACTTAAGGATGGAGATATTGTCAATGAAGTCAAGGGTGGTTATATCATCAAGGTCGATGGAAAATATTATGTCTACCTGAAAGATGCAGCTCATGCTGATAATGTTCGAACCAAGGATGAAATCAATCGTCAAAAACAAGAACACATCAAAGATAATGAGAAGGTCAGCTCTGATGTTGCTGTAGCAAGGTCTCAGGGACGCTATACGACAGATGATGGTTATGTCTTTAATCCAGCTGATATTATCGAAGATACGGGTGATGCTTATATCGTTCCTCATGGAGGTCACTATCACTATATTCCAAAAAGTGATTTGTCTTCTAGTGAGTTAGCAGCAGCAAAAGCTCATTTAGCTGGCAAAAATACGCAACCAAGTCAGTTAAGCTATTCTTCAACAGCTAGTGATAATGACACGCAATCTGTAGCACAAGGCTCAACTAGCAAGCCAGAAAGCAAAGTTGAAAATCTCCAAAGTCTATTGAAAGAACTCTACGATTCACCTAGCGACAAACGTTACAGTGAATCAGATGGTTTAGTCTTTGACCCTGCTAAGATTATCAGTCGTACACCAAATGGTGTTGCGATTCCGCATGGTGATCATTATCACTTTATTCCTTACAGCAAGCTCTCTCCTTTAGAAGAAAAGATTGCTAGAATGGTGCCTATCGGTGGAACTGGTTCTACGGTCTCTACAAATGAAAAACCTCATGGAGTAGCGTCTAGTCTAGGAAGTCTTCCAAGCAGTCCATCTACTTTGAATCATCCTTCCTTGCTTACAAATAAGGCTATCTCTTCAACATCTGATGGTTATATCTTTAATCCTAAAGATATTGTCGAAGAAACTGCTACAGCTTATATTGTAAGACATGGCGATCATTTCCATTACATTCCTAAGGCGAACCAAATTGGTCAACCGACTCTTCCAAACAATGGCCTAACAACACCTTCGCCATCTCTTCCAATCAATCCTGGTGTTTCACATGAGGAACATGAAGAAGGTGGACACGGCTTTGATGCTAATCGTATTATTGCGGAAGATGAATCAGGATTTATCATGAGTCATGGTGACCACAATCATTACTTCTTCAAGAAGGATTTGACTGCTGATCAAATCAAGGCCGCACAAGACCACTTGAAAGGGGCAAATACAGCAACACCAAATCCAGCTCATGATGATGATCACGATGAAGATCATCATGGACACCATCATGATGAAGACCATGATCACGGTTTTGATGCCAATCGTGTCATCAGTGAGGATGAACAAGGTTTTGTCATGTCACATGGAGATCACAATCATTACTTCTTCAAGAAAGATTTGACAGCAGAGCAAATTAAGGCAGCTCAGGATCATCTGAAAACACATCATGATGCAGAGCCTGTAAAACCTCTTGCTAAAACGGTAGAGTCTTTCTCACGAGATGCTAGCGATGAAGAAAAGATTGCTTATATTTCTAAGACCTATGGTGTTCCACTTGAAGCGATTAGAATTTCAAACGGATTCTTTGTCTTTGGAAATCCAGACCAAGCCTACGATCCAACTCATATCCACCCATATGCTGTTCGTAAGGAACATGTTCGTTTGCCATTCCAAACTGGCAATCCAGAACTTGATTTCCTAAACGAACTCTACACGACTGCTTTGAGAGATGGCGTGTCTCCGTATAGCTTACAGGTAGAAAATGGTAGTTTTGTGATTCCTCATGGCGACCATAATCACTACATCAAGGTTCAAACTAAGGGGTATGAAGTGGCTTTGAAAAACAAGATTCCAGCTCTACAATCCAATTATCAACCTGGAGCTTTTGATGAGAAGACAGTCTTGGAAAAAGTAGATCAACTTCTAGCTGATAGCAGAAGCATCTACAAAGACAAGCCTATCGAACAAAGACAGATTGAGTTAGCCTTAGGACAGTTTACTGAAAACATGAAGAAATTGGCAACTAACTCTACAGCAGGTTATCTTGCAACCCTTGATCTCTTTGATAAGCAATATATCCATATTGATGAGAGTGTCAAGCCTACTGAAACAAGTGCTTTAGATAAAAAATATCAAGCCTTGATTGATAAAATCAATACTCTGGATACAGACGCTTATGGACTTCCTAAGAAAGACCTTCTCGTTCGACTCCAAGAAGCTAAATTGGCTAAAGATGAGACTGGTTTAGCAGCGGTTGAATCACAACTTCAAGCCTTGCAAGACTTTAATGATCGAACAGGTGTTACAACTGTAGAATACATCAAGTATTTCTACGAACACGTAAATGACGGTCGTTTAAATGATGAACTTCGAAACAAAGTGGCTCAGTTGACTTGGACCTTGTATCAATCTCAATCCTTCCTAAAGGCAGCAGAATTGAACAAATTATTCCCAAACATCTATCAGGCAAAACAAGAAGTGGAAGAAGCGTTGAAAGCTCAGCCAACTACTGCTAAATCGACTCAGACAGTTCTAGATACTGAAAAAGTAGATAACCAAACTGCTAAGACAGCTATTTATGGCTTCTTGAAAGAATTGTACGGAGACTTTATGCCTGAAGAGCATGTCAATCATGTTAGCAAGGAACAAGTAGAAAGTCTCTTGAGCAAGGCAACTCAACTCTTGGAACAAATCCAAGAAGAAGGAATCAGACAATCCTTGGCAGAAGAAGTAGAAAATCTCAAAGCTGCCATAAACAAGGCTGATGCAGACTTGGATGAAGTAAATAGTCAGGTGAAAGATGTCTTGACTCGTATCGCAAGCGCCCTTCAACAAGAAAAGGAAAATGCTGAGCAAGACCCTCAGACACTAGTACTCTATCAAAAACTCTACGATATTCTCATGTCGCTTCATGCTTATTTAGAAAACAATAAGGGTTCTGATGCGGACTTTGATAAGGTGGATGCTCTACTAGATCAACTTTCTGCTAAGAGTAAGGATAAAGCTGCTTTACTTGAATTGACAAAAGCTATTCTAGTCTTGAATCAAGAAATCAAGTCAAAATCAAGTGCGAGTGAAGAAGCAACTCCAGCAACAAATGCCGAGGCAAATGGTGATAAGACAAGTCCCGAAACTGAAACATCAGCAGCTGCAGAATCTAACAGTGAAACTGCCAGCGACGAAAACAAACCGAGCAACGCAACAGATTCTAAACCTACTGAACCAGCGTCAGAAAAGGAAACAACAGAATCTACAACAAGTACTGGAAATCAAGAAAAACCAGCAGAATAAAAAGAAAGGCGAAGTAGCTGAGCTACCTCGTCTTTTTAGTCTTTATAAGCTACGATACCAATGATGGTATCAACCGCACGTTCCATAGTCTGAAGGCTGACGTATTCAAAACGTCCATGCATATTTTCTCCTCCCGCAAAGATATTAGGAGTTGGGATTCCCATAAAGGAAATCTTAGAGCCGTCTGTCCCTCCACGGATTGGTTCGATTATAGGAGTAATCCCCAAATCTTCCATAACTGCTTTGGCAATGGTAATTGGAGTCATATCTTTTTCAATGACTTCTTTCATATTGTAGTACTGGTCTGTCAAGTTTAGGGTGACACGGTCGCTACCAAGTTCTTGATTCATCTTATCAGCGATAGACTGCATTGCTGCTTTACGAGCTTCAAAGGCATCTTTTTCAAAATCACGAATGATGTAGCTTGCACGCGCCTCTTCGACACTACCTATCACATCCATTAGGTGGTAGAAGCCTTGGTAACCTTCTGTTAACTCGGGTCGGTCATTCTCTGGAAGTTGATTATGAAAATCAATTGCTAGCTGAAGGGCATTGACCATCTGCCCTTTGGCAGTACCAGGGTGGACATTGCGTCCTTGGAAATGCAATTCAGCACCAGCGGCTGAGAAGGTCTCGTACTGAAGTTCTCCGAGAGGTCCGCCATCTACAGTATAGGCAAAATCTACATCGAAATCTTCTGCATCAAATTTATTGGCACCAACACCGATTTCTTCATCTGGACCAAAACCAACACGAATCTCACAGTGTTTGATTTCAGGGTGAGCAGTTAGATATTCAATAGCAGTCATAATTTCAGCAATCCCTGACTTGTCATCAGCTCCTAGCAAGGTTGTTCCATCTGTTGTGATGAGCGTTTGTCCTGTATATTTCTCAAGACTCTTAAAGTCAGCTGGATCGAGTTTGAAACCAGAATTTCCAAGTTCAATCACACCACCATCGTAGTTTTCAATTACCTGTGGCTTGACTCCTTCGGCATTAAAATCAGCAGTATCCATGTGGGAGATGAAGCCAATCTTACGTGTTAAAGATGGATCATTGGCTGGCAAGGTTCCAATTGCAAAACCATTTGGTAGATAATAAACATTTTGTAATCCAACACGTTTCATTTCAGGAATAAGAACATTTGTAGCAAAATCTACCTGACTCTGCGTACTTGGAGTAGTAGTAGAGTGTTCATCAGAGCGCGTGTTGACCTTAACGTAGGTTAAGAAGCGGTCCAAGAGATTTGGATAAGTCATAAAAAACTCCTTTTGAATTTATTTTTTCCATTGTATCATAGAAAGAAGAGAAAAACAAAAGACATAAGTTAGGGAAATTCGCTATGTTGGCGTTTACTTATTAATGGATAAATGATAAAATAAACTTGATAAAAATATCACAAGGAAGCGATTATGAAAAAAGCAATTTTAATGATGACTTTCGGTTCACCAGAAGAGATTACCTTTGAAGGTGTGGCTGATTTTTTCACAAATATTCGTCGTGGAGTGAGACCTCAAGACCACGAAATTCAAACTCTCTATGATAATTATGTACGAATTGGCGGCACGCCTCTGCAAAAAATTACGCGTGAAGAGGTTGCCTTGGTAGAGGCTAGGCTGGGAAATGAGTATAGTGTTTATTTTGCTAATAAGTTTTCCAGTCCCTTTATTCCAAATGTGATTGGTCAGATGGAAGCAGACGGAATCGAGCAGTGTATTTGCTTGATTTTGGAGCCTCATTATTCTTTCTATTCTGTCATGGGCTATGAAAAATTTTTAGAAAGCAAGCAGATCCAATTTTTTGTTATTAAGGACTGGTATCAAGAAGAAGCGCTCTTAAACTATTGGGCAGATGAAATTGCTAAGATTTTAAAAGAAGAAGTAAAGCAGGATAGCTTTAAAGTCATCTTTTCAGCCCATAGTGTGCCCATTTTTGCCTTGGATTTTGGTGATCCTTATATCGACCAAATTTTTGAAAATAGCAAGCTAGTCGCTGAAAAGCTGGGTTTGAGTTCCGAGCAATATACAAACACTTGGCAAAGTGAGAGTGATATCGGGATTCCATGGATTAAGCCAGATGTTTTGGAATATCTTAGAGAACAAAAAGAACATCCAGACCATTATATTTTTGTTCCTATCAGTTTTATCAGTGAGCACATTGAAGTCTTGTTTGACAACGATGTGGAATGTTATGACTTGTGTCAGGAATTGGGGGTGAACTATCATCGTCCACCAATGCCAAATACAGATTCTCGTTTGATTGATGCCTTGGTTAATACAGTCAGAGCTAATGAACATCAAGAATTTAAGGAATTTCTCCCAGAAGAAGAAACCTTTGATGAGTTAGTTCCTTCAGATGAAACTAAAAATATCTTGGCCGAATCTCAAGATTTACAAATGCCAGAATTTGTAAAAAAATTGATTGAGAAAAAAGGTCGTGAAAATGTTAAGATGCCTTATCTTATTAAGAAAATGCTTGAGAAAGCAGGCAAGTTACCGAAAGAGTAAAGAAAAAAGGATTTAGCTTTGTGCTAGATCCTTTTAATCGATTATTTTTTCTCAAGAAGAGCTTTGATTTCTTGAAGTACTTCCAATTCAGTTGGTCCAGCTGGAGCTTCTTCAACAGTTTCTTCTTTCTTAGTAAGGCTTTGGGCTTTTTCCATAGCTTTAATAACGAAGAAGAGAACAGTACCTACAACAAGGAAGTTGATAATAGCACTCAAGAATTTACCATATGTAACACCATTCCATGCAAGTTCAGCGATGTTTTGTACTTTCGCAGCTTCCAAGGCTGGGTTCAATAGTAGAGGAGTGATGATATCATTTACAAATGAAGTAACGATTGCACCAAAAGCAGAGGCAATGATCACACCGACAGCAAGGTCAACAACATTACCACGAAGCAAAAATGCTTTAAGATCTTTTAACATTTTCATAATTCCTTTCCAAAATTTTTACTCTTGATTATATATTAATTAAGAAGTTCTTGCAAGCTATATGTTTAAAATTTTTCTTATTTTTTAAAAATAAATACCTTACTAAAAATGTAATTGAGGATAATTATCAAGAATTGTGAAATAACGGTTTCAATACTATTAACCTTGTCTATATTATTATTTACAAATTGCCCGATAATATTAGGAAACTGAGTTACAAAGATAAAAGTTAAAAACAAGTCTAAAAGAAAAGTAGAAAGACGTGCTATAGTAAATTTTACTAAACGAATTGACCAATTCTCTCTAGCTTGCTTAAAGACAAGCCTATCATTTGTAATAAATGCAAATAGGATACCGATACTATTTGCTAGTCCAGTAGCAAGGAGTTCTCTATGAGTTAGTTGATAAATGACTAATCTAGATAGAATGGAGACAAGAGTAGTTGCTATTCCAAAAAAAAGATAGGCTAAGAGCTCATTCACGAAGAGACTTTCAATACGTTTTTTCATGCTTTTAGTATAGCATAAAGCAGGCTATTGTGCTATACTAGTAAGGTTGAATAAAGCAACCCTTGGTGCTTAGCTTCTTTCACCAAGCATATTACACGCGGATAACCCGCTAAAGGAGAAAAGATGAAAAAATTAACTATTCGTGATGTTGCAGATATTGCAATCGTCGCTGCTATCTATGTCGTTTTGACTGTTACACCGCCTCTAAATGCCATCAGCTATGGTGCTTATCAGTTCCGTATTTCAGAAATGATGAACTTTATGGCTTTTTACAATCCTAAGTATATCATTGGAGTTACCATCGGTTGTATGATTGCTAATTTCTTTAGCTTCGGACTGCTAGATGTCTTTGTTGGTGGTGGATCAACCCTAGTATTCCTTAGTCTAGGTGTTTGGCTTTTTGCAAAATACAGCAAAGATTACCTCTTTAATGGATTAATTCGAAAAGATCATTTCTTCTTTTCAATCCTCTTTTCAATTTCCATGTTTACCATCGCTGCAGAGTTGAATATTGTAGCGCAATTACCATTTTTCCTTACTTGGTTTACAACAGGAGTTGGTGAATTTGCTTCATTGATTATTGGAGCGATTATCATTGGAAAAATTGGTCGTCGAATCGATTTAAGCAAATAGAAGAAGATAAGCTAGGTGGCTCTTACCTGGCTTTTTCTTATGGAAAATTTCTAAGGAAACTTGACAAGTTTTTCTAACTATAGTATACTTCTTAAGTAAGCTGATTTAGCTCAGTTGGCAGAGCGCATCCATGGTAAGGATGAGGTCGCCGGTTCAATCCCGGCAATTAGCATAAAATAGACAGAAAAGCCCTTGATTTACAAGGGTTTTTGTTATGTATTTGTTATGTATGCATCAAATGTTTCAAAGATATTTCTATTCAGCTGTGTAAATGAAACTAAAAAGTTTCGTCTGTTGACAAAAGTCATTCTCTTTAGTAGAATAGTAGATGCGATGAGTCGATAGGTAGTCTTCGGACTACTATTGAGCATAAGGAGGTCATAACGCAGGAGCGGACCTTGATGAGTTGTGTGAACCTGCTCATCACATGAAGATGCCTCTTAGTCCCTAGTCTAGCGACTGGGGATTTTTATTTTCCAAAAAATGATGAAAAAGCTTTGCAATTCATGGAAAAAGTAGTATAATACTTCTATTATAGAAATTTTTAGAAAATTCCGAAAGAGGTTATTTATGGGATATACAGTTGCTGTAGTCGGCGCGACAGGTGCTGTCGGAGCTCAGATGATAAAAATGTTGGAAGAATCAACACTTCCAATCGATAAAATTCGTTACCTTGCTTCTGCACGTTCAGCAGGCAAGACTTTGAAATTTAAAGATCAAGATATTACGATTGAAGAAACGACTGAAACAGCTTTTGAAGGAATTGACATTGCTCTCTTTTCGGCAGGTGGTTCTACATCAGCTAAGTATGCACCATACGCAGTAAAAGCTGGCGCGGTAGTAGTAGATAATACATCTTACTTCCGTCAAAATCCAGATGTTCCTTTGGTTGTTCCAGAGGTCAATGCTCATGCACTTGATGCCCACCACGGGATTATTGCTTGCCCTAACTGTTCAACAATCCAAATGATGGTGGCGCTTGAGCCAGTTCGTCAAAAATGGGGTTTGGACCGTATCATTGTTTCAACTTACCAAGCAGTTTCAGGTGCTGGTATGGGAGCAATTCTTGAGACACAACGTGAACTTCGTGAAGTCTTGAATGATGGAGTGAAACCACGTGATTTACATGCCGAAATCTTGCCTTCAGGTGGAGACAAGAAACATTATCCTATCGCCTTCAATGCTCTTCCACAAATCGATGTCTTCACTGACAATGATTACACTTACGAAGAGATGAAGATGACTAAGGAAACTAAGAAAATTATGGAAGATGATAGCATTGCAGTATCTGCAACGTGTGTGCGTATTCCAGTCTTGTCAGCTCACTCTGAGTCTGTTTACATCGAAACAAAAGAAGTGGCTCCAATCGAAGAAGTAAAAGCAGCTATCGCAGCTTTCCCAGGTGCTGTCCTTGAAGATGATGTGGCTCATCAAATCTATCCTCAAGCCATTAATGCAGTGGGTTCACGTGATACCTTTGTTGGTCGTATCCGTAAAGACTTGGATGCAGAAAAAGGAATTCACATGTGGGTTGTTTCAGATAACCTGCTCAAAGGTGCTGCTTGGAACTCAGTTCAGATTGCAGAAACTCTTCATGAACGTGGCTTGGTTCGTCCAACGGCCGAATTGAAATTTGAATTAAAATAGTCATATCGTTTAGGAGTTCAGATGAACTCCTTCTTTGAAATAGAGAGGTGTTTCTCATGTCTTATAAAGATTTAAAAGAGTGTAAAATCATCACAGCCTTTATTACCCCCTTCCATGAGGATGGTTCCATCAATTTTGATGCCATTCCAGCCTTGATTGAGCATTTGTTGGCGCATCATACAGACGGAATTCTCCTTGCAGGGACCACTGCTGAGAGTCCAACCTTGACCCACGATGAAGAGTTGGAACTCTTTGCGGCTGTACAAAAGATTGTCAATGGACGCGTTCCTTTGATTGCGGGTGTAGGTACTAATGATACGCGTGACTCTATTGAGTTTGTCAAAGAAGTAGCGGAATTTGGCGGTTTTGCTGCTGGACTTGCTATCGTACCTTACTACAACAAACCTTCTCAAGAAGGAATGTATCAGCATTTTAAAGCCATTGCAGATGCTTCTGACTTACCAATTATTATCTATAACATTCCAGGGCGTGTAGTTGTCGAATTGACTCCAGAAACCATGCTTCGCTTGGCAGATCATCCAAATATCATTGGTGTCAAAGAATGTACTAGCTTGGCTAATATGGCTTACTTGATTGAGCACAAACCTGAAGAATTCTTGATTTATACAGGTGAGGATGGAGATGCTTTCCATGCCATGAACCTTGGTGCTGACGGGGTTATTTCTGTTGCCTCCCATACAAATGGGGATGAAATGCACGAGATGTTTACTGCCATTGCAGAAAGTGATATGAAGACAGCAGCAGCTATTCAGCGCAAGTTCATTCCTAAGGTTAATGCCCTCTTCTCATATCCAAGTCCTGCTCCAGTTAAAGCTGTTCTTAACTATATGGGATTTGAAGCTGGCCCAACACGCTTACCTCTAGTTCCAGCACCAGAAGAAGATGCCAAACGCATTATCAAGGTTGTCGTAGATGGCGACTACGAAGCGACTAAGGCAACTGTAACAGGTGTCCTAAGACCAGATTATTAATGAAGGCTAAAAAATCCATGACCGTATGAAGGATCATGGATTTTCTTATTTTCCTAAACAGAATTGACTAAAAAGTTGGGTGATAAGTTCATCAGGAGCCGCATCTCCAGTGATTTCTCCGAGGATTTCCCAAGTACGAGTCAAGTCAACTTGAAGCAAGTCAACTGGCATTCCCAGTTCAAGACCTTCATTAACAGCTTGTAGGCTTTCAACAGCCTTCTCAATCAAGGAAATATGACGGGCATTTGACAAGTAAGTTGCGTCTTGCTCAACCAAACCAGCATTTTCAAAGAAGAGGTTGTTAATACGTTCTTCAATCTTATCAATATTTTGGTTTTTAAGGACTGAAATACGAATAACGTCTTCAGGTAGTTCCGAAGTTTCAATCGCTTCAGGCAGGTCGGTTTTATTAAGAAGAATAATACGGTTTGTATCTTGGCTAATCTCAAGAAGTTGTCGGTCTTGGGTAGTTAATGACTCGCTAGCGTTTAGCACTAGCAGAACCAAGTCAGCTTCCTTAAGGGCTTTTTTTGAACGCTCAACACCGATTTGTTCAACGATATCATCCGTTTCACGAATACCAGCTGTGTCAATCAATTTTAGAGGAACACCGTTGATGTTGACGTATTCTTCGATAACATCTCGAGTAGTACCAGCAATATCGGTTACGATTGCCTTGTCTTCACGCAAGAGGTTGTTGAGAAGGCTTGATTTCCCAACGTTAGGACGGCCGATGATAGCTGTTGAAATTCCCTCACGGAGGATTTTACCGCGACGGGCTGTCCTAAGGAGATTGGTTAGCAATTGCTCAAACTTCATAGTCTTATCACGGACAACGGCAGTAGTGGCTTCCTCAACATCGTCATACTCAGGATAATCAATATTAACCTCGACTTGGGCAAGAGTATTGAGGATTTCTTGACGGGTATTATTAATCAGCTCAGAAAGGGAACCGTCTAATTGTTTAACTGCAATGTTCATAGCCTTGTCTGTCTTAGCACGGATGATGTCCATAACGGCCTCAGCCTGCGTCAAATCTACGCGACCGTTTAGGAAGGCACGTTTAGTAAATTCACCAGGTTCAGCCAATCGAGCTCCTTCACGAATCGCTAGTTGTAATATTTCATTAGTGACTGCAATCCCACCGTGAGTGTTAATCTCGATAATATCTTCACGAGTGAAGGTCTTTGGAGATTTCATAGCCCCAACCATAACCTCGTCCATGACTTTTCCTGTCTGAGGGTCAATAATGTGACCGTAGTTGAGAGTGTGGCTGGCAACCTTGTTCAAGTCTTTTCCTTTAAAGATCTTTTGCGCAATAGCAAAACTTTCTGTTCCGCTCAGGCGGACAATACCAATAGCCCCTTCACCTAGTGGAGTAGAGATAGCAGCGATGGTATCAAATTCACGTGTAATCATAATATTTCCTTTAATAAATAGCTCTTTTCTTGGAAATTTTTCCAAGTCTCTTTTCAAATTGTAACAAATTTGAACTATTTCTTCAATGGATGCTACTTGGAGAATGAAAAAGCCTAAGCAATTCTGCTTAAGCTAGCTTATTTGGTGCGCATTTCCCCTTGTGGGAAGTAAGTTCCTTCAGGCATGTCGTTGATGATGACATGGACAGCAGATTGAGGGGCTCCAGTGTTACGGACGACCGCTTCCGTTACTTCCTTAGCAAGAGCCTTCTTTTGCTCGAGCGTGCGTCCTTCAAATAAATCGATGCGTACAAATGGCATAATAGCTTCCTCCACTAGTTTTTGATTTCTTCTATTTTACCACATTTTGCCGTTTAAAGCTTAAGAAAATTATGATATACTAGAATGTAGCAAAAATTTAGAAATGGACGTGAAGCAAGAAACATGGCACAGTTGTATTATCGTTATGGGACCATGAACTCTGGTAAGACGATTGAGATTCTCAAGGTAGCCTATAACTATGAGGAGCAGGGAAAAGGTGTTGTGATTATGACCTCGGCTCTGGATACGCGTGACGGTGTTGGTTATGTGTCGAGTCGGATTGGCATGAAACGCCCTGCTCTTGCGATTGAGGAGACGACGGATATCTTTGGCTATATCCGAGACCTACCAGAAAAGCCTTACTGTGTTTTGGTCGATGAAGCCCAGTTTCTCAAGCGTCACCATGTTTACGATCTAGCTCGTGTTGTTGATGAGTTAGATATACCCGTCATGGCTTTTGGTTTGAAAAATGATTTTCGCAATGAACTGTTCGAAGGTTCCAAGTATCTCTTGCTTTTAGCAGATAAGATTGATGAAATCAAGACCATTTGTCAGTATTGCAAGAAAAAGGCGACCATGGTGTTGCGTACTCAGGATGGACTGCCCGTTTATGATGGTGAGCAGATTCAGATCGGTGGCAATGAAACCTATATCTCGGTTTGCCGTAAACATTATTTTGCGCCAATGATAACCTCTAACAAGGAGCAAAACTATGACAATTGAACTAAGAGATGTTACAATGGAAAATTATTTTGATGTTTTGAATTTGGATGTCAAGGAATATCAAAAACAATTCATTGCAACCAACGCAATTAGTTTAGCTGAAGCATACGTCTACACTAAA
This sequence comes from Streptococcus mitis, assembly GCF_002096755.1. GTDB lineage: Bacteria > Bacillota > Bacilli > Lactobacillales > Streptococcaceae > Streptococcus > Streptococcus mitis_AC. Next base: position 217,420 of record NZ_NCVF01000024.1, on the reverse strand, counting down.
AATGGAGATTTTGTAGCTCCATTGACAGTTTATGATAATGATGCAATTATAGGTTTTGTGATGATAGCTTATGATAAAAAGATCGGAATTAGTAGTGGAAATTATTTACTATTTCGTTTTATGATTGATAAGAATTTTCAAAATCAAGGATATTTTAAACCAATTATGGATAAAGTGCTAGACTATGTTCGGACAGCGCCAGCAGGTTTAAGCAATAAACTTTGGTTGTCTTATGAACCAGAAAATGAACATGCAAGATATTGTTACCTCAGTTATGGATTTAAAGAAACTGGGGAAATATCCGAGAACGAAGTAGTAGCAATCTATGATTTAACAATTGAGAAATAAGGAGAAAAAATGAACATCTATGATCAACTACAAGCTGTAGAAGACCGTTATGAAGAGTTGGGAGAATTACTGAGTGACCCTGATGTGGTCTCTGATACCAAGCGTTTCATGGAGCTTTCAAAAGAGGAGGCTTCTACTCGTGACACAGTAACAGCCTACCGTGAGTACAAACAAGTACTTCAAAACATCGTTGATGCTGAAGAGATGATTAAGGAATCAGGCGGAGATGCTGACTTGGAAGAAATGGCCAAGCAAGAACTCAAAGATGCCAAGGCTGAAAAAGAAGAATACGAAGAAAAACTCAAAATTTTGCTCCTTCCAAAAGATCCAAACGATGACAAGAATATCATCCTTGAAATCCGTGGAGCAGCTGGTGGAGATGAAGCAGCACTTTTTGCTGGGGATTTGCTAACCATGTATCAAAAGTATGCGGAAGCCCAAGGCTGGCGCTTTGAAGTTATGGAAGCCTCTATGAATGGTGTCGGTGGTTTCAAAGAAGTGGTTGCCATGGTTTCAGGTCAATCTGTTTACTCTAAACTCAAGTACGAATCAGGTGCCCATCGTGTGCAACGTGTCCCTGTGACAGAAAGCCAAGGCCGTGTTCATACTTCAACAGCAACAGTTCTTGTCATGCCTGAAGTCGAAGAAGTAGAATACGATATTGATCCAAAAGACCTTCGTGTCGATATCTATCACGCCTCTGGTGCTGGTGGACAGAACGTCAATAAGGTTGCGACTGCTGTTCGTATCGTTCACTTGCCAACCAATATCAAGGTTGAGATGCAGGAAGAACGTACCCAGCAGAAGAACCGTGAGAAGGCCATGAAAATCATTCGTGCGCGTGTTGCTGACCACTTTGCTCAGATTGCACAAGATGAACAAGACGCTGAGCGTAAGTCAACAATCGGTACTGGTGACCGTTCAGAACGAATTCGTACTTATAACTTCCCACAAAACCGTGTTACAGACCACCGTATTGGATTGACCCTTCAAAAACTAGATACCATTTTGTCTGGTAAATTGGATGAAGTCGTGGATGCCTTGGTGCTCTATGATCAAACACAAAAATTAGAAGAATTAAACAAATAATGAAATTAGCTCAATTATTTTCAGATTTTGAAGAAGAGTTGATAAGACAAGGAGAGGAAGCTGAAAGCCTCTCTTTTGTCTATCGTAGCCTGAAAAATCTTTCTTTTACAGATTTTGTCTTTGCCCTCCAGCAAGAGGTAAACAAGGAAGAAAAACAATTTGTAAAAGGAATTTTCCAACAGTTAGCAGCTCATAAACCAGCCCAGTACATCATTGGACAGACAGATTTTTATGGAATGCAGTTAACAGTTGATGAGCGGGTCTTGATTCCTCGTCCAGAAACAGAGGAGTTGGTGGAGCTTATCCTAGCTGAAAATCCTGAGACGAATCTTTCTGTTCTGGATATTGGAACAGGTAGTGGAGCCATAGCCCTTGCCTTAGCAAAAAACAGACCAGATTGGTCAGTAACAGCAGCGGATATTTCCCAAGATGCTTTAGATTTAGCTAGCGAGAATGCTAAAAATCAAAAATTTAATATATTTTTTAAAAAATCTGATTGTTTTGCAGAAATTTCTGAAAAATATGATATAATTGTATCCAATCCACCCTATATCTCTCGTGAAGATGAGTCAGAGGTAGGCTTGAATGTTTTGTATTCGGAGCCTCATCTAGCTCTCTTTGCAGCCGAGGATGGCCTAGCTATTTACCGTAGAATTGCGGAAGATGCAAAAGACTATCTCAAAGATGGTGGTAAGATTTACCTTGAAATTGGATACAAGCAAGGTCAAAGTGTTCCTGAACTTTTTAGTAAGCATCTTCCTGAAAAACGAGTACGAACACTTAAGGACCAATTTGGTCAAGATAGGATGGTTGTGGTTGATGATGGACAGGATTAGACAAGAGTTGGAAAAGGGCGGGGCAGTTGTTTTACCTACGGAGACGGTTTACGGTCTCTTTGCCAAGGCTTTAGACGAAGAAGCAGTTGACCATGTTTACCAGCTCAAACGTCGTCCAAGAGACAAGGCACTAAATCTCAATATCGCCTCTCTAGAGGACATCTTGCACTTTTCTAAGAATCAGCCACCTTATCTACAAAAACTTGTAGAGAACTTTTTACCAGGTCCCTTAACCATCATTCTCGAAGCCAATGACCGAGTTCCCTATTGGGTCAATTCTGGTCTTGCAACTGTTGGATTTCGGATGCCTAGTCATCCCATTACCCTTGATTTGATTCGAGAGACAGGTCCCTTGATTGGGCCGTCTGCCAATATTTCAGGTCAGGCAAGTGGAGTGACCTTTGAACAAATTCTGAAGAATTTTGATCAAGAGGTTCTGGGTCTGGAAGACGATGCTTTTTTAACTGGACAGGATTCAACTATCGTGGATTTGTCTGGAGACAAGGTGAGAATCTTACGCCAAGGGGCGATTAAGCGAGAAGATATTCTTGCTCAGTTGCCAGAGATTTCTTTTGAGGAGGAATGAAATGCTAAGAGACTTAAGAGAAACTGATTTGAAAGCTATATGTGACATTAACCAAGAGGCTTTGGGCTATTCTTTTAGTCCAGAGGAAACGGCTAGTCAACTAGCTAGACTATCTCAGAATTCCCATCATTTCTTACTTGCTTATGAGGATGCAGCTAGTCATGCCTTGCTTGGATATGTCCACGCTGAGGTCTATGAATCACTTTATTCTAAAGCAGGATTTAATATTTTAGCTTTAGCAGTTTCACCTCAAGCGCAAGGTCAAGGTATTGGTAAAAGCTTACTGCAAGGGTTGGAGCAAGAAGCAAAAAGACGCGGCTATGGGTTTATCCGCTTAAACTCTGCTGATCATCGTCTGGGTGCTCATGCATTTTATGAAAAAGTTGGTTATACTTGTGATAAAGTGCAAAAACGATTTATTCGCATCTTTTAGTTTATTTTCTTGTTGTAAAACAAACTAAAGGACCAGTTACACTATAAAGGAGAAGACCTATGATTTTTGACAAAGACGATTTTAAAGCATACGATACTGATCTCTGGAATGCTATTGCCAAAGAAGAAGAACGCCAACAAAACAACATTGAATTGATTGCTTCGGAAAACGTGGTTTCCAAGGCAGTTATGGCAGCTCAAGGGTCTATCTTGACGAATAAATACGCCGAAGGCTACCCAGGACGCCGTTATTATGGTGGAACAGATGTAGTAGACGTAGTAGAGACTCTAGCTATTGAACGCGCTAAAGAAATTTTCGGTGCTAAATTTGCCAATGTCCAACCACACTCAGGAAGCCAAGCCAACTGTGCGGCTTACATGGCCTTGATTGAGCCTGGCGATACGGTTATGGGAATGGATTTGGCTGCAGGTGGTCACTTGACCCACGGGGCTCCTGTTAGCTTCTCTGGTCAAACCTACAACTTTGTTTCTTATAGTGTGGATCCTGAAACAGAACTCTTGGACTTTGATGCTATCTTGAAACAAGCCCAAGAAGTAAAACCAAAACTAATCGTAGCTGGTGCTTCAGCCTATTCTCAAATTATCGACTTCTCAAAATTCCGTGAAATCGCAGATGCTGTTGGAGCTAAGCTCATGGTGGATATGGCTCATATCGCTGGTTTGGTTGCTGCTGGTTTCCACCCAAGCCCAGTGCCATACGCTCACATCACGACAACAACAACCCACAAAACCCTTCGTGGACCTCGTGGTGGTTTGATTTTGACTAATGACGAAGAACTTGCTAAGAAAATCAATTCAGCTATTTTCCCAGGTATTCAGGGCGGTCCTTTGGAGCATGTTGTTGCTGCGAAGGCTGTTTCCTTCAAAGAAGTTTTGGATCCAGCCTTCAAGGAATATGCTGCCAATGTTATCAAAAACAGCAAGGCTATGGTAGAAGTCTTCTTGCAAGATCCTGATTTCCGTATCATTTCTGGTGGGACTGAAAACCACCTCTTCCTAGTGGATGTTACTAAGGTTGTAGAAAATGGAAAAGTTGCTCAAAACTTGCTGGATGAAGTCAATATTACCCTAAATAAAAACTCAATTCCTTATGAAACCTTGTCACCATTCAAGACAAGTGGGATTCGTATCGGATCTGCAGCCATTACTGCACGTGGATTTGGTGAAGAAGAAAGTCGCAAAGTGGCTGAACTCATCATTAAAACCCTTAAAAATGCAGAAAATGAGGCTGTCTTAGAAGAAGTGAGAAGAGCAGTCAAAGAATTGACAGATGCCTTCCCATTATACGAGGACTAATACTTTTATGGACATTTATATTAAGAAAGCCATTATCCATCAGTTCAGCCCGGATGATACCGAGCTGTTCCTAGCGGATAAGCTTCTCAATATTACTCCAAAAATCGAAGAATACCTGCGTAGAAAAATTGAACGTGTGTATTCAGATGAAGCCAAGACTGGGATTTTCGAAGAAGAAAATCCCTTCTTCAATCACATCACTGACGATTTGTTGGAGACATCAGTCACACTGGCTAATCTCTGGAAAGAAGAGTTCAGTATTTCTGAAAATCTCAAGACCAATGACTTGATTTTTGTGCAATTTTCTAAAGAAGGCGTGGAACATTTCGCTTTCTTGCGAATTACCCTGCGTGAGACCTTGACCCACCTCGGAGGAGAGGTCGATAATCCAATCAAGCTGACTCAGAATAACCTGCCTGGATTTGGAACGGGTGCTGATGAGGCCTTGGTGGTCAATCTTCAGAGTCGCAAGTACCATCTCATTGAAAAACGCATCAAGTACAATGGGACTTTCTTGAACTATTTTTCAGACAATCTTCTTGCCGTTTCCCCTAAGATTTCTCCCAAGAAATCTATCAAGGAACTGGAAAAAACGGCCCAGAGAATTGCTGAATCTTTTAATACAGATGATTTTCAATTTCAATCCAAGGTCAAATCAGCGATTTTCAACAATCTAGAAGAAAGTAATGAATTATCGCCTGAAAAATTGGCCAATGACCTTTTTGATAATAATCTAACGGCTCGATTGAGTTTTATTGACCAAGTGAAAGAAGCTGTCCCAGAACCTGTTCAATTTGATGAAATTGATGCCAGTCGTCAGCTTAAAAAATTTGAAAACCAAAAACTTTCCTTGTCAAATGGAATTGAGCTCATAGTTCCTAATAACGTCTATCAAGACGCCGAGTCTGTTGAGTTTATCCAAAACGACAATGGAACCTACTCTATCTTAATCAAAAATATCGAGGATATCCAAAGTAAATAATGTTTAAACGAATTCGAAGAGTGCTTGTACTAGCAGTCTTCCTTTTTGCTGGATATAAAGCTTACCACGTTCACCAGGATGTCAAGCAAGTCATGACCTATCAACCCATGGTGCGAGAAATCTTGAGTGAAAAAGACACCCCAGCAAACGAAGAGCTTGTGCTCGCTATGATTTATACTGAAACAAAAGGAAAAGAAGGCGATGTTATGCAGTCTAGTGAGTCTGCAAGTGGTTCCACCAATACCATCAATGATAATGCTTCTAGCATTCGGCAAGGTGTTCAAACTCTGACAGATAATCTCTATCTGGCCCAGAAGAAGGGTGTTGATGTCTGGACAGCTGTTCAAGCCTATAATTTTGGACCTGCCTATATCGATTTTATCGCCCAAAATGGCAAGGAAAATACCTTGGCTCTGGCCAAACAGTACTCTCGTGAGACTGTTGCCCCCTTGCTTGGTAATACCACTGGAAAGACTTATAGTTATATGCACCCCATTTCCATTTTTCATGGAGCCGAACTCTATGTAAACGGAGGAAACTATTACTATTCTAGACAGGTGCAACTCAACCTTTACATCATAAAATGTTTCACTCTCTTTTCGACATCTGGCTAGCCCAGGTGTTTTTGTTATAAGTTTTCTTTAAGATAGATATATTACTCTAGAAAGGTAAAGGAGGAAAATCCCTATGAGAAAGAAACTCTTTCTGACCAGTGCTGCTGTCTTGTGGGCAGTAACAGCTATGAATAGCGCCCATGCAGCAACAGATGTTCAAAAAGTCATCGATGAAACCTATGTCCAACCTGAATATGTCCTAGGTTCTTCATTGTCTGAAGATCAAAAAAATCAAACCCTAAAAAAACTAGGTTACAATGCCTCAACAGACACCAAAGAACTCAAGACCATGACACCTGATGTCTATTCTAAGATTATGAATGTTGCTAATGACTCTAGTTTACAGTTGTATTCATCAGCCAAGATTCAAAAACTAGGTGACAAGTCGCCACTTGAGGTCAAGATTGAAACACCAGAAAACATCACTAAGGTGACTCAGGATATGTACCGAAATGCAGCCGTAACTTTGGGTGTGGAACACGCCAAAATCACTGTAGCAGCACCTATTCCAGTTACAGGTGAGAGTGCCTTAGCCGGGATTTACTATTCGCTAGAGGCTAACGGAGCCAAGGTACCACAAGCCAACAAAGATTTGGCTCAAGAAGAGTTGAAGGCTTTGTCAGATATCAATGCTGAAAACAAGGACAAAACTGGCTATGATGCTAATAAATTAAACGTTGCCCTAGCTGATATCAAGTCAGCACTCGCCAAAGCTAAAGAAAGTAAGGGAAATCTGACGGAGGAAGATGTCCGTAAAATCGTTGAAGATACTTTGAAAAATTACAAACTTGATCAGGTCATAACAGGAAACCAGATCAATATCATCATCAATTTTGCTTTGAATCTCTCAAAGAGTGATATCCTCAGCAATGCAGACTTCACTAAAACCCTGAATGACCTTAAACAAAGTATTGTTTCACAAGCTGGCGACAGTTTTAAAAATATTAACCTTAACTTTGATGCTGATAAGGCACTTGAGGATGGCGGTAATTTCCTAAGCTCCCTCTGGCAAGCCATTGTCAACTTCTTCAAGAGTTTTGGTTCTTAAGAAATTTCATGGTATAATAGATGGTAACCGTAACGTTGCCGTCTTTTTTGTCGGCCAATAGAAAGAGAAGAGAATGTTAAAGAAAAATGATATTGTAGAAGTTGAAATTGTTGACTTGACCCACGAAGGGGCCGGGGTGGCCAAGGTGGATGGTTTGGTATTCTTTGTTGAGAATGCTTTACCGAGTGAAAAAATCCTTATGCGTGTCCTAAAGGTCAATAAAAAGATTGGTTTTGGGAAGGTTGAAGAATACCTTGTCCAGTCACCATACCGTAATCAAGATTTAGATTTGGCTTACCTGCGTTCAGGAATCGCTGATTTAGGACACTTTGCCTACTCAGAACAGCTCAAATTTAAAACTAAGCAAGTTAAGGACAGTCTATATAAGATTGCTGGAATTGCTGATGTAGAGGTTGCTGAAACGCTAGGTATGGAAAATCCAGTCAAGTACCGCAACAAGGCGCAGGTGCCTGTTCGTCGAGTAAATGGTGTCTTGGAAACTGGCTTTTTCCGTAAGAATTCCCATGACCTCATGCCTCTAGAAGATTTCTTTATCCAAGACCCTGTGATTGATGAGGTAGTAGTAGCCCTACGCGACTTGCTCCGTCGTTATGATTTGAAACCTTATGATGAAAAGGAACAAGCTGGCTTGATTCGTAATCTTGTGGTGCGTCGCGGACACTATTCAGGTCAAATTATGATTATTTTGGTAACAACTCGTCCTAAAATTTTTCGTGTCGACCAATTGATTGAACAACTAATCAAGCAATTTCCAGAGATTGTGTCTGTTATGCAAAATATTAATGACCAGAACACTAATGCTATTTTTGGTAAGGAATGGCGTACGCTTTATGGTCAAGACTATATTACCGACCAAATGTTGGGAAATGACTACCAAATCGCTGGTCCCGCTTTTTACCAAGTCAATACTGAAATGGCTGAGAAACTTTATCAGACAGCCATTGACTTTGCTGAATTAAAAAAAGATGATGTGGTTATTGATGCTTATTCTGGTATTGGAACAATTGGCCTCTCTGTTGCGAAACACATCAAAAAAGTCTACGGTGTAGAGGTTATTCCAGAAGCGGTTGAGAATAGCAAAAAGAATGCTCAGCTCAACAATATCTCAAACGCTCACTATGTCTGTGATACAGCTGAAAATGCTATGAAGAATTGGCTTAAAGATGGGATTCAACCGACCGTTATCTTGGTTGATCCTCCACGCAAGGGATTAACCGAAAGCTTTATCAAAGCAAGCGCCCAAACAGGAGCAGACCGTATTGCCTATATCTCCTGCAATGTCGCAACCATGGCGCGTGATATCAAACTCTACCAAGAATTGGGATACGATTTGAAGAAAGTCCAGCCGGTGGATCTTTTTCCACAAACGCACCACGTGGAGTGTGTAGTGTTGCTACAACGAAAAAAAGGGTGAAAATCCTTGATTTTAAGCTATTTTCCAAGCATTTTGTCTTTGTAGATAAAGGCAATTTTGACGTCAAAAAAGTCCTAAAAAGGCACATAGATGTATATGTATTTGTAGATGTCGTTTGCGCATCGGAAAAATGAATACAACAATAAATATTTATCTAAAGAGAGAACAATTGTATATTGTTCTCCTTTTTTTATTTTCAGGAGGGAAAATGACAAAAGAATTACAATCATCACGCTATATTGTCATTTCATTTTTAGTACGTGAAATGGGAATAGATATTGTTGAGGCCATCTCTCTTATGGCTGAATTGGAAAAAAGTGGCTTGGTTCGCTTGGAATCAAGTGGAGATTTAATACTCAAAGAACTTGGAGGCGCGCTATGAAACGAATTACCGCAAATCAATACCAAACTTCAGAACGGTATTATAAATTACCTAAAATTCTTTTTGAGGATGAGAAATATATGGATATGAAACTAGAAGTAAAGGTGGCTTATTCTATTTTAAAAGATCGTTTAGAATTATCTCTTAGTCGTGGTTGGATAGATGAAGAAGGAGCGGTTTATTTAGTATTTTCTAATTCTAAACTGATGAAGCTTTTAGGTTGTTCGAAGTCAAAATTACTGTCCATCAAAAAAATTCTTAAAGAATATGACTTAATTGATGAAGTCCAACAGTCTTCAAGTGAGAAAGGGAGACTAGCTAATAAGATTTATTTAGGGGAGTTGTCTTCTACCCCAGTAGGTAATTCAAACAGGCCTAGTGTTAAAAAAAGACTAGGGCAGGTTGAAAATGAAACGGCCCCCGTCTCACATTCAGCCCCTAGTGAGACTGAAGTTAGTGAGACTAAATATAGTGAGACTGATTCTTTATTTATTGAGGATGAGGAGGAGAGGAATACTCAACCTATCTTGAAAAGAAAAGTAGAAAAGGTCACAAAATATGATCGAGATTATATTTGGGGATTGGTACAAGATCAATTTAGACGAGAGGGTTTTTCTGAAACAGCCAGTGAAATTGCTATGACTGATTTTGAGAGAATCTATCAGTATGCTCTTGACAATGTTCGCTTTGTTAGACGTGCGGAAGTACTTGCTGAATTTGTGTTTAATGGCTTGTATTCTGTTTGGAACAACCGTGTTAGAAAAGGAGGTGGTTAAATGTCGCCAATCGAGTGGATATTAGTTATGCTCATTGTCATTTCAAGTGGAGTGACAGTTCTGACAATGATAGTCGATAAGAAAGGGGTGATAAAGAATTGAGATTTATTGATTTATTTTCAGGTATCGGTGGCTTTCGACTTGGAATGGAAAGTGTTGGACACGAGTGTATTGGATTTTGTGAGATCGATAAATTTGCTAGGAAATCTTATAAATCCATTTTTCAAACGGAAGGAGAAATAGAATTTCATGACATACGAGATGTTTCAGATGACGAATTTAAAAAACTCAGAGGGAAAGTCGATGTCATCTGTGGGGGATTCCCTTGTCAAGCATTTTCAATCGCAGGAAGACGATTGGGATTTGAAGATACTAGAGGAACTTTGTTCTTTGAAATTGCTCGCGCGGCCAAACAAATCCAACCACGTTTTCTTTTTCTTGAAAATGTTAAAGGCCTACTCAATCACGATAAGGGACGGACGTTCACCACAATCCTTACCACACTTGATGAGTTGGGGTTTGATGTTGAGTGGCAGGTGCTTAACAGTAAGGATTTTGGCGTTCCCCAAAACAGAGAGAGGGTGTTTATTATCGGACATTCTAGAAAGAAAGGTACCAGACTCTTATTTCCTTTCAGACGAGAAGGTCAAGCAACTAACTCTGAGACTTTAAAAACATTAGGAAATTTGAATCCATCAAAAAGTGGAATGAGCGGTAAAGTTTATTATTCAGAAGGTCTTGCGCCAACCTTAGTTTGTGGGAAAGGAGAAGGATTTAAGATTGCGATTCCTTGTATGACACCAGATAGATTAGACAAGAGACAAAATGGTAGACGCTTTAAGAACAACCAAGAGCCGATGTTTACTTTAAATACTCAGGATCGTCATGGTATTGTCGTTGTTGGAGATTTACCAACTAGCTTTAAGGAAACTGGTCGAGTTTATGGAAGTGAGGGGCTATCTCCAACACTGACTACAATGCAAGGAGGAGATAAAATCCCCAAAATACTAATTCCAGAACCAATCCAATTTCTAAAAGTACGGGAAGCAACGAAAAAAGGATATGCTCAAGCAGAAATAGGAGATTCCATCAATTTGGAAAGACCAAGTTCTCAGTATCGTCGAGGTAGAGTTGGAAAAGGTATAGCGAATACGTTAACAACTAGTGGACAAATGGGAGTAGTAGTTGCTAGCTATGAAGGAGAAGATAAACAAGTTTATCATGTAGCCGGTGTCTTAATAGATGGACAATTTTACCGTTTGAGAATACGACGAATCACTCCTAAAGAGTGTTTTCGCCTACAGGGCTTTCCTGATTGGGCTTTTGAAGCTGCTAGAAAAGTCTCTAGTAATAGTCAGCTCTATAAACAAGCTGGTAATAGTGTAACCGTTCCTGTGATTGCTGCAATCGCAAAGAAATTAAAAGAAATAGAGGAAAAAGATGAAAGCGTTAAATAAAGAGTCAATACTATATTGTGATGAATTAGAAACAGAATTACATGATGCAGAAATGATGCAGTTGGATGAACAAATATTTTTGATGCCCAATTATCCATGTGAGTTTGAAGTGACATTTTTAGATTATTACCATAAAAAACACAATTACCCCCTATTTTATGAATCCTATCTTCAAAACATTATGGAATTCCTTGAAAGTCAGGATATAAAGAATGGAGCTGATGCCTTTGTAGATGATAATCATAATCTTGTTTTTGTTTTATATGGACAAGGCTATCGAGCCGAGGGAAAAGAGGGAATACTTACAACCCAAGTAACTGTAAAAGCTTATGATGAAGACAAGAAATCAATTAACTTCTCCAATTTATTAGATTCCTTAATCGTCTCAGAATATCAAATGGAACCGAATCTTTGGGAGGTCTCCCATGATTGATCTCTATCTAAGTAAAAATAGCCAAAGAAATCAACTTCTTTTAGAATTCTTCCAAAACTATGGCATTGAGGTATCCTGTCATTCGATTTCTGAAATGACAAGGGATAAATTAATTGAGATGATGAGCTATTCTTCAGATTGTTTTGAGTTTTTATCTCCCAATTTATTACGATTTAAGAACCGTGACAATTTAAGATTAACGGATTTCATTGAAATGATATTAAAAAATCCTGAACTAACCATCAGACTTCCTCTTGCGGTTTCGAATAAAAGAGTTTATCCAAATCTAAATTTGGAGGAAGCTAGAGCTTTATTGCCAAGAGATACGAAACAATTGATTTACATGGCACAAACACATTATTTATCTAACTAAAGGAGAAGCAATATGGCTGAACGATTTTGGGAGAACTTGTCCATTATTTTGGCTGAAAGAAATATCAGCTGGATTGAGCTAACCAGAAAAATGTTTGCGGGAGAGTTTCACTATCCAAGTGAATTGAATCGTTTGTATCAAAAGATTCGTCACTACAAGATGGAACAACGAATGCCTCAAAGTCCATGGGTAGAAAGGATTGTGCAGGTATTAGATTTAGATTATGAAGATTTATTTCGGAGGTAACTATGAAAAGAATAATTCCAGTTTATATATTCCAACAAGTAAATGTCCTATTGCTATCTCTATACTTACTGAAATTTCTTTGTATCGGTGAGTTAACTATACTACAGATTCTCTATGGTTCGTCACTCATTTCTTTTTTATGGATGTATGGCCAACGTAAAAAAGTGCATAAGATCAGTATGAAATCTAGGATGAAATGGCTTGGTATTGGATTAGCTAGCCTACTGATTATAAGTCTATGTTTTAGCCTAATCCATGCTCAAGGAAGCACGAATCAAGCAAACTTAATTGGCCTACAACATCAGGTTCCTTGGTTTTCATTTTTATTGTTCTTAATCAATGCGAGTATGGTTGAAGAATTTCTGTATCGAGAAATCTTATGGAAGTTGGTCAGAAAATTAGACATCAGAATTGCCTTGACAAGTGTTTTATTTGCCTTAGTACATCATCCAGGAACCATTCTAGCTTGGTGTTTGTATGTTTCACTTGGGATGTTTTTAGGGATGGTGCGCTATAAATCTGATTTATGGGGAAGTATGGGTTTACATTTGGTTTGGAATCTACTAGTTTATAGTTTGCTGCTTTTTTAGAGTAAATTAGCTTGTTTTAGGGAAATGAAATGCTAACGTTATGTAACAATGTTAGTCTTTTATTTCAAACTCTTTGATTAATATGAATTTAGCTCGACAGAAAAATAAGAAATGTGATAAAAATTTCAACTACTCTTATCTATAATAAAGCTACCTGTTCTTTGAAAATTGAATCCACTCCGTCTTGATTAGCGTGCCTGTGTAAGTAGGGACTGAGAGTATTTCCCTGTGAAGGGCGACTGGCACAAGACGTGTGTGAGAATTTTCTAACAGACACGGAGTTTATCGTTACCAGACTTAAACGATGCGACAAACTAGATAAAGGAGTTAATCATGAAGGTAGTAAACTTGTATGATTTGAAACAAATGGGAAATAAAGGTGGTTGTACCATCCAATTGATTCATCACTTTCCTTTTGGTATGGGCTTAGGACATCTCAAAAAAGACTACATTGAATTTAAACGCGTTGGTATCGTTGATGGGAAAGCAGTAGAAGTTACTCTTCGAGAACCTTATTCGAGAGATCTACTGCAGGTTGTCAAGTCGATTAAGCAACGTCAGAAATTGATAGCTTATCGTTATAAAGAAGGAAAGCTGCTATTTGTGAAGAAGGAGGCATCAGATGTCCTCTGAACAACAGGAACGAATGGCAGTTCAATATGCTGAGCGTAGTCTTTTATTTACTGTAAAAAGTCTTTTAAAGATTCTAGAATGGTCTAGACGTCAGGCTTTAGCACAGGATTCCGCTTATAAGATAGGGGTGCAGAAATTAGAAGAATTGCTACAATCTCCTTATTCGATTGATACGATTAATCTGAAAAAAGATTTTTTAGACAAACCAATTGATATAGAGAAATTTAAAGCTTTTTTAGAAAAAGAAGAGATTCCTTTAGCCATCGCTTGGCAAGGGGATTCTCTGCATTTCTACACGAAAGACCGTTCGATTCTAGACAATCATTTAGACCATCTGTTAGAAAAAATGGTTAATGATCCGGAGAAATTAGCTGATTTTACCATGGATAAGTCATTGGACGATGCAATTGATGAAGCTAAATCCCAAATAACCTTTAGACAAGAAGGAGCCGTCAAACAGAAAGAGATGGTGAGATGATGTACAGTGGAAAGAAATTCCTACTATTCTCACTGTTAGGCATCTTACTAGGCTATCTTTTTCATCGTTTGACGCTTTTGTATGATTCCTATACTGGAAATAGCTTAGATAAATGGACTCATCTCCTGATGGAAGGTCAAGATGAAGTTCTTCAGTCGCCATGGAATGTTTCTTTTACTGGAAAATCAAGTGCTTTTTTTCTACTAGGTTTTGTGATGATGTTACTAGTTTATCTATATCTAGAGACTGGTAAAAAACAATACCGAGAAGGGGTAGAATACGGGAGCGCCCGTTTTGGAACTCTAAAAGAAAAGAAGCTCTTTTACGGTAAAGAATTTTCTCATGATACGATCTTAGCGCAAGATGTTCGTTTGACATTATTAGATAAAAAACCACCCCAATATGATAGAAATAAGAATATTGCGGTGATAGGAGGTTCAGGAAGTGGGAAGACCTTTCGCTTTGTGAAACCCAATCTGATTCAGATGAATAGTTCTAATATTGTAGTGGATCCTAAAGATCACTTGGCCGAAAAAACAGGCAAACTCTTTTTAGAACATGGCTACCAAGTAAAGGTGTTAGATTTAGTCAATATGAAGAACTCAGATGGCTTCAATCCTTTTCGCTATATAGAGACAGAAAATGATTTGAATCGCATGCTGACGGTTTATTTCAATAACACCAAAGGCTCTGGCTCTCGTAGTGATCCATTTTGGGATGAAGCTTCTATGACTTTGGTACGAGCTTTAGCCTCCTACTTGGTCGATTTCTATAACCCACCTAAAACAAGAGAACAGCTCATAGAAGAAAGTCGTTTAAGTCAAAAAGAATACCAGAACTTGTTGAAACGTCAAAAAAAAGAAGTGGAAGAGCGAAAAAAACGAGGGCGTTATCCAAGTTTTGCGGAAATCTCAAAACTCATTAAACACTTATCCAAGGGTGAAAACCAAGAAAAAAGTGTCTTAGAAATTCTATTTGAAAATTATGCTAAAAAGTATGGGACTGAAAATTTTACCATGCGAAATTGGGCAGATTTCCAAAATTATAAGGATAAGACTCTGGATTCTGTTGTTGCTGTAACCACTGCTAAATTTGCCCTCTTCAATATTCAAAGTGTTATGGATTTGACCAAAAGAGATACCCTTGATATGAAGACATGGGGCAAGGAAAAATCAATGGTTTACCTAGTTATCCCAGATAACGATAGTACCTTTCGCTTTCTTTCAGCCCTCTTTTTTTCAACCGTATTTCAAACCCTAACAAGACAAGCAGATATTGATTTTAAGGGTCAATTACCTCTTCATGTGAGAGTCTACTTAGATGAATTCGCAAATATCGGAGAAATTCCAGATTTTGCTGAACAAACCTCAACAGTTCGCTCTCGTAATATGAGTCTCGTTCCCATTCTTCAAAATATTGCCCAACTTCAAGGACTCTATAAAGAAAAAGAAGCTTGGAAAACCATTTTGGGAAACTGTGATAGCTTAGTCTACTTAGGTGGTAATGATGAAGATACCTTTAAATTTATGAGTGGATTACTCGGTAAACAAACCATTGATGTTCGAAATACCAGTCGTTCCTTTGGCCAGACAGGTTCAGGATCCCTTTCTCATCAAAAGATTGCCCGTGATTTAATGACACCTGATGAAGTTGGAAATATGAAACGGCATGAATGCCTGGTTCGAATTGCTAATATGCCAGTCTTTAAAAGCAAAAAATACAATTCCATCAAGCATCCAAACTGGAAGTACCTAGCCAATCAAGAAACCGATGAACGGTGGTGGAACTATCAGATCAATCCTTTGAATCAAAGTCAAGAAAACCATCTTGAAGGCCTTAGAATTCGTGATTTAACTTTTGAATCTAGTTTAAAATAAAAATAGAAAAGAGGAAATAGATGATTACGCATTTTAAAGGTTTTGTTTATGGAGTAGACGCAAGTGCTATGTTTGCACAAGCTATGTCTTTGTTACAGAAGGGATTGATTGCGGTTGGTGCCTTTCTCGTTGTTGTGGGGATTGTCAACCTTGCAACCAACATTAAAGATGGTGGACCAGGTGTTCGGAATGCCATTCTGGAAATTGTCGGTGGTGTTATGGTCGGGGCTGCTGGAGCCTTTGTAACCCAGATTTCAATTTAGGAGGATAAACAATGACATGAATCTTAGTTTAGTTTCACCCTTTGTTTACCTTGCATCTGAAAAAATATCAGCTGAAAATTTATTTGAAGGATTTAATGTGGATTTACAATCAACGGTAGATCTGATTAAATCTCTATCTAGCTACAATCCAACAGTTTGGACTTACATGTCTAGTATCACTAAAAGTGTCATGCAGCCTCTTGGAGTTGCGATTTTATCAGTTGTTCTCATCCTAGAATTTTCGAAGATGGCAAAGAAAATTGCTAACTCAGGAGGAGCGATGACCTTTGAAGCATTAGCGCCGATGTTGATTAGTTATATTATGGTCGCAGTTGTAATTACCAACACTACCGTGATTGTAGAAGCCATCATCGGGATTGCGAGTCATGCCATTGAACAAGTGGCCTCGATTGTGGCTCACGGTGGGGCAAAGTATGATACCATCTCTGGATTAAAAGGTTCAGGCTTTATTGGCCGGATGATTGTAGGCTTTTTCGCCCTCCTCATTTGGCTTGTTCGGATAGTAAGTGCAGCCATGGTCAATCTTTTGGTATCTATTCGATTTATTCAACTCTACCTTATGATTCCATTTGCCCCTCTTACGATTCCAACATTTTTAAGTGATGAGTGGAAGTCTATTGGTATTGGCTATTTAAAAAATATTATGGTCTATGCGGTACAAGGGGTTCTTATTTTTCTGATTGTTTCTCTTGTTCCTTTGTTTGAATCTGCTGGGAAAATAGCTGTTTCAAATGGTGCAGGGGTCTTGCAATCACTTGCGATTATGTTTGGTAGTTTAATACAAGCTATCTTACTGATTATTGCCCTCGTTGGATCTCAACGTACGGCTCGCTCAATTTTAGGTATGTAATTAGATAAAGGCTAGGAAGTGATTGCTTCTTAGCCTTTTTAGAAAGGAAAGTCATGAATACACGTGTCTTTAAAGACATCTCAAAATACCAACACAGGGCTTGGTTAGGTTTCACCACAAGACAAATCATCTTTGTTTTACCAGCCTTTATTGTCACAATTATTGTTTTGGGCTTAAATCTCTTTTTCTGGCAATTTGGAGATTGGTTTGTTTACGGTTTTGTGTTTGCCTTTACCATTCCCCTCATGCTATTTGGAGTCTATAAACCCAATGATTTATATTTTGAACATTATTTGAAATACCGTCTTCATTTTGAATTAACGGTTCCCCTACGCACAATTACAGGAAAGAAAGGACCTGAACATGAAAAGAAAATCAAATACATTAAAGAAACAAAAAACTTCAATGACTAATCAGAAAGAAGTAGTTAAAGGAAAAAAAGAGGAAGTGTTACCCTCTACGGCTAATACTCTTTCCTATCAAGCCCTGTATCAAAATGGTCTGATGCAGGTAAAAGAAGATTATTTCTCACAAAGCTATTTACTTGGTGATGTCAATTACCAGACCGTTGGTTTAGAAGATAAGGGCGCAATCATTGAGAAGTATTCTGATTTGATTAACTCCCTAGATGACCAAACCAACTTCCAATTGACTATCTTTAATAAAAGATTGAATTTAGAAAAGTTTAGACAAAGTGTTTTGTATGAGGAAAAAGAAGATGGGTATGATACCTATCGTAAAGAATTGAATCGGATGATGAATCAGAATTTAGACAGTGGTGAAAATAATTTTTCAGCTGTGAAACTGATTAGCTTTGGTAGAAAGGATTCTAATCCCAAACAAGCCTATCGTTCCTTGTCCCAAATAGGAGAATATTTCAAGAGTGGTTTCTCAGAAATTGATGCTCGCTTTGAATCCTTGGCTGGAGAAAACCGTGTGAACTTGTTGGCAGATATGCTTAGAGGAGAACACCATCTTCCTTTTTCTTATCGTGATTTAACGAGATCTGGTCAGACAACTCGTCACTTCATAGCGCCTAATCTCTTAGATTTCAAAAACAAGAATTACCTACAAATCAATGACCGCTTATTGCAGATTGTCTATGTGAGAGACTACGGTATGGAATTAGGGGATCAGTTTATCCGAGACCTCATGCAAGGAGATTTGGAATTGATTGTGAGCCTCCATGCTCAAAGTTCGACCAAGGCGGATGCCATGAAGAAACTACGAACAAAGAAAACCTTGATGGAATCCCAAAAGATTGGGGAACAACAAAAACTGGCTCGTACAGGTATCTATTTGGAAAAAGTAGGTCATGTATTAGAAAGTAATATCGATGAAGCTGAAGAACTCTTAAAAACCATGACCGAGACAGGAGATAAACTATTTCAAACAGTCTTTTTGATTGGTGTTTTTGGTCAGGATGAAGAAGAACTTAAACAAGCACTAGATACGATTCAACAAGTGGCCGGCTCAAATGACCTAATGATTGATAAACTTCCATATATGCAAGAAGCAG
Organism: Streptococcus mitis; assembly: GCF_002096755.1. Lineage (GTDB taxonomy): Bacteria > Bacillota > Bacilli > Lactobacillales > Streptococcaceae > Streptococcus > Streptococcus mitis_AC. Next base: position 198,835 of record NZ_NCVF01000024.1, on the reverse strand, counting down.
CCTTTAATAGTTTGCTGCCATTTGGTTGTGATTTTTTAGAGGGAGTATCACGGAGTTTATTAACATCTAATGTAGCAGTGAACTCACCTTGGACTTCAGTAGATTTACAAGACCGTAGTGGGAAATATTACGGTATCAATCAAATCTCAAGCAATATTATTACCATTGATCGTAGCCTATTAAATACACCGTCTGGTCTGATTTTAGGGACATCTGGAGCTGGGAAAGGGATGGCAACCAAGCATGAAATTATCACGACCAAAATCAAGGAATCTGGCGAAAATACAGAAATTATCATCGTTGATCCAGAAGCGGAGTACAGTGTCATTGGACGGGCTTTTGGTGGAGAAATGATTGATATTGCGCCCGATTCCCAAACTTATCTCAATGTCCTTGACTTGTCTGAGGAAAATATGGATGAGGATCCTGTAAAGGTAAAATCAGAATTTCTTTTATCCTTTATCGGCAAGTTATTGGATAGAAAAATGGATGGGAGAGAAAAATCGATTATCGACCGAGTTACGAGACTCACTTATCAGTCATTTAAAGAGCCTTCTTTGGAAGAATGGGTCTTTGTCTTGAGCCAACAACCAGAAGAAGAAGCGCAGAATTTGGCACTTGATATGGAACTGTATGTCGAAGGTTCTCTTGATATTTTTTCTCATAAGACCAATATTCAGACAGGATCTAATTTCTTGATTTATAACGTTAAGAAGTTAGGGGATGAGCTGAAACAAATCGCCCTTATGGTTGTTTTTGATCAGATATGGAATCGTGTTGTTCGGAATCAAAAATTAGGGAAGAAGACCTGGATTTATTTTGATGAGATGCAGCTTCTCTTACTAGATAAATATGCTAGTGATTTCTTCTTTAAATTGTGGAGTCGTGTCAGAAAATATGGAGCCAGTCCGACTGGAATAACTCAAAACGTCGAAACCTTATTGTTAGATCCAAATGGTAGACGGATTATTGCAAATAGTGAATTTATGATTCTTCTCAAGCAAGCAAAAAATGACCGAGAAGAACTGGTTCAACTCTTAGGCTTGTCAAAAGAACTTGAAAAATATCTAGTCAATCCAGAAAAAGGGGCAGGACTAATAAAAGCTGGTTCCGTTGTCGTTCCCTTTAAAAATAAGATTCCTCAAGGTACACAATTGTTTGATATCATGAGTACAGATCCTGATAAAATGGCTTCTAATTAAGGGGAAGGTAAATGAAGGATAAGAGAGAAATCATTCGTGCCCGAAAGGCATTTAGAAGAAGTCTAAAAGATGAGAAGAAATTCTTGAAAAAAGGAAAGAAGGAGGTAAGGAAACAGAAAAAAGATTCCGCTGTACTGGATGAAAAAGCATGGAAAAAAGAGATAAAAGAAAAGCTAGAGGAGATGAGAGAAGCTTCAAAGGAAAGAGTAAAACAAGCAAATGAAGACTACAATAACATCCTTCAAAATAGTCCTCCATCTCTTTTGAATCGGAAAGAATTAAGAGACAGACGGTTGCCTCATGCTAGGAAACGATTGAAAATAGCCAAGAAGCAATTTAGAGAAGCCAAGGTAGAAGCAAAAGAAGAAAGAAAAGAGAGTCGTAAAGAAAGAAAAACCAATCAAAAATTTCTCTACGGTCAGGAATCGAAACAAAAATCTAATTTTTTCTTTCAAGGGAAGAGTTTAGAAGAATTAAAAGCTAAGAAAGAAGTCAAGGCCGCAAAAGAGAATCTAAAATCTACTAAACAAGCCTATAAGTTCAAAAAAGTCAGTAGGAAAGCCAAAACTTTTCTTTATGTCCTTGGACGTGAAGGTGGAGAGTTAGCTTCAGAAAATGAAGATTTAGAAGGCTATCGCACGCTTCAAGAGACTATCAGAAAAGGAAAACGCTACAGTCGGCTTTCTTATAACATTGGGAAAGCTAGTGTCAAAACAGGACAAGTAACAGGTCGTTTTGCCAAGAAAAGACTGACCAACACAAAAGAGCGATACCATCATTTTAAGGATGGAAAAGGATGGAAACTAGCGAAAGATAATCCAAGTTCCTTTAAAAATCGGTTTCGAAAATTAAAGAAACAAGGTCTTATCAGTGTCCGAAATATCTATCAAAAACTAAAAGCAGCCTTTTCCTTCTTTACATTTGCGGCTGGAAATCCTGCAACATGGATAGTTGGAGGATTAGTCTTTCTTCTCTTATTTATGATGAGCTTCTTTTTAGGATTTTCATCTGCTAGTTTAATTCAACAAGATGAATTTGAATTAACAAAAGCTTATACCCACCTAACCTGGGAAGACGCAGAACATACTCGTACAAATGACAAAGGCATTACCTATTACACAAAAGTTGATGATGTGATGGGGTATATGAACTTTAAATTCCATGACTATGAGTTACACAAACCAGTTCACTTATTTAGTTCAGAAACTTACAAGGATTATCTGTCTACTTTGTGGCATGATTTAAACGATGGGGAAGATTTGAAATCCATGCAAGACCTCTATGAAACTCCTAAGTATAAACTATCGAAAGACGATCAAGAGGAAATAAAGGAATTAAAAGAAGAAGGGGTCTATGCTTCCATGCAGGAATTGGACAATCCATTTGAGGGGAAAAGCAACGAAGATAGTCTAACCATGACTTATCGTTATGGATACTATGATTTAGACGGAAAACCTACTCTTCAGGAGTACATTCTACTAGAAGCGAAGGCTCACCAAACGATTGTCGCACCAATGGATGGAGTTGTATCACTTGATGGTGACAATGTTATTCTCACTAACGGAAAAGGAGAGAATGAGAGTCGATTGACCTTGTATTCTATTCATAATGGCCGTGCGATTGAGGGGACAAGAGTCCTAACGGGTGATATTATTGGTGAAACACCAGACGATACAGGTTTGAAAGTTTCCTATCAAAAGTATAAGAACAAGAAAGAAAAATTGGTGTATGTCAATCCGCAATTTTATTTTCCAAAAGTCATTCAACTTCAGACCACTATCTTACCTGCAATTGGTCAGTTTGGTGGAGATGAGTTTGAACGAGCAAAACATATTTATGAGTTTTTGAAATCTCAAGGGGCAAGTCCCCAAGCCATTGCGGCTATTTTAGGAAATTGGTCGGTAGAGTCTTCTATTAATCCAAAACGAGCTGAAGGAGATTATTTATCTCCTCCAGTTGGCGCTACCGATTCCTCATGGGATGATGAAGCATGGTTAGCAATTGGAGGTCCAGCCATTTATGGAGGTGCTTATCCTAATATTCTTCATAGAGGTTTGGGGTTAGGGCAATGGACAGATACCGCAGATGGGTCAACACGGCATACAGCCTTGTTGAATTATGCACGCACCCAAAATAAGAAATGGTATGATTTAGACCTCCAACTTGATTTTATGCTTCATGGGGATAGTCCTTACTATCAAAGTTGGTTAAAGGATTTCTTTAAAAATACGGGCAGTGCAGCCAATCTCGCCCAACTCTTCCTCACCTATTGGGAGGGAAATTCTGGAGACAAACTACTGGAAAGACAAACTAGAGCCACGGAATGGTATTACCAAATTGAAAAAGGCTTTAGTCAAACAAATGGAGGACAGGCAAAAAGTGACCCGCAATCCCTTGAAGGTGTTCGTGGAGACTTGTATGAGCATTCTGTTCCTGGTGGTGGGGATGGTATGGCCTATGCCTATGGACAATGTACATGGGGTGTTGCGGCTCGTATGAATCAGTTAGGCTTAAAATTAAAAGGTAGAAATGGAGAAAAGATTTCGATCATTAATACCATGGGAAATGGTCAGGACTGGGTTGCGACAGCGTCAAGTCTTGGAGGGGAAACGGGTTCTACACCAAGAGCAGGTGCTATTGTTTCTTTTGTGGGAGGTACACATGGTACACCAGCAGAGTATGGTCATGTGGCTTTTGTCGAGAAGATCTATGATGATGGTTCTTTCCTCGTGTCTGAAACAAACTATGGTGGCAACCCTAACTATACCTTTAGAAAAATCTCTCAAGCAGATAGTGCCATCAGTTTTGCCTATACGGTGAAATAAAGAAGTTGATACTTGAAATTTTAACAATTTTCAGGTAGAATAAATAGTGTAGATGAGTGGTCGGCTCATGGTCAATCTGATAGTAATCTTGGACATAAGGGCCAAGCGGTGGCGGACACCAGAACGAAATCCGATAGCAATCTTGGACGTAAGGGCCAAGCGGTGGCAGACACCAGAATAAACCGACTGACTAGGTGGCTTACAGACTCTGTAAACCACCTTTTTTGTGAGGAAAATATGGAAAATTCTAGAGATTATCGTAATCCAAATTACACCGAAAAAATAAAACTTCAGCGTTTTTTTACTCAGTTACAAATTGCGGCTTCTTTTTTTAAAGAACACTTTGTTGGCAAAATCATGTATTATGAAACGGAAATAGAAAGTGTTGAACTTCATTTTTCACCTACTAATTTCATGCACCTATGTGGTGTTGATTACCGAAAAGGTGCAGGCAGTTTCTTTGACGATTGTTTAAATAGTCATGTCATAATTGATGAGTTGAAAATAAAAAATGATGGAACCACGATGCAAAAGTTACAAGTTTTAGGATCTATTGAGGAGTTATTGGGAAAGCATGTTCATCTAACTGGTTCAGGACGTTATTTGTATTTGGAGTTTGATTATGCTCTACGTACAAGAAAACAGATACTAGCATTAACATTGAAAGAGACATCAAAGAAAATTGTTCCTCAATCTTTATTAGATTTGAAGAGAAAGACAGTATTTCCAGAAGGTCAAAAAGTAATTTCAATTTACTCAAAACATTTACAAACGTCGGAACTTTTTTATTATTTAAAAGATTAGTTTACATATCTTTTGTGGTATAAAACATATTTTCATCATTATAAGGAGAACGCAGTTTTGGCTCGTTCTTTTTTTGTTGATGATATGCTCCAAACAACCTACACTAGATTGGATATGAAATAGTTTGTGATTACATAATTTATCTTCAGGGAAGTTATGGACATTATCTCAATTTCTGTCATGATAGACATCTCTAACAATTTCCGTTATAACAAACATTGACTTACAAAGTATTTCTTTTCTGAACATATTAGCGTTATAATATAAATGCAGTGTTACACTGTAGAATATTAAGAAAATAGGATACTGTAGGTTTAAAATAAATGTGTAAGATAAATAGTTGGATTAGTAAAAGTTTCAAGTCTGATAAGAACAATATTACATTTCATACAACTGAATGTATATATTTTATAAGAGAGAGGGATGCTTGATTGGGGAAAATCATTCAAAATACAGTTATAAGGATTTTAATAAGAATGAAAGTGTGATATTTCTTTTTCATTAATCTTCTAAATGTATTAAAATCAAGCTTTCCACTTATGTATTCTGCTAATAAACTTCAATACATTTCAATAGATTTTCAAAATTTGGTGGGGATTTTTATTATACTTTGTACGAGCTTTTCAATACCCTATCCCAACCTTTAAAATCCCCTAAGTTATTTACTCAAGGGATTTTTATCTGCTTTTTTCATACTTAAACAGTCAGTCTAACTGTTTGATTTTCTTTGTGACTAACTCCCTAAAAATAGTAGAATTAGCTACTTTACTGATTTTACAAGATAATAACAAGACCTAAACGTATAATTTATTTAGGTTTACCAATTATGACTTTAACATTTTCCAATAAGGTCTAACTCAACCGTCCCCAAAGTTAAATCCTTATGTATTTAATCAGAAAGATTATTTTTCGCATATTTTTTTATGTCTTTGGGATAAAATCCCTTATATTTTTTGAAGCATGTACTAAATTTACTGTGAGAGGAATATCCTACAGCCTCTGCTATATCTTGAATTTTAAGGGTAGAGTTCAGTAGGAGTAATTCCGCCATATTCATTCTCCGTCTTTGAGTATATTCTGTAATTGTGCATTGATATTTTTGCTTAAATAACTTTTTTAGTTTTGTGCCGCTCATAGTGGATATTTTTTCTAAAGTATCCTGTGAGATAGATGTTGCATAATGATCGTCTATATAATTGGTGACATTTTTCAAAGCCTCATCATCGGCAATAGATAGTGGATTGCTGTACTTATTTAAAAAAGAGTCTATTGTAATACTTAACCATTCCTTTGCCTTTGACTCAAAAAAGATTTCAGCAGCAGGAGATGCCATCTTGCAATTAAGGATATCTTTTGCGATTCTTTCTAAAGGCTTGTTTATTATAATGCTGGTATTAAAAAATAAATCTTCATAGTTACAGACTTTATTCTTATAAGAGGACAGGCATTGCTCTATCATGGACTGATTGAAATTTATACCGATTCCTAAATAAGGAGAGTTTTTGTGAAGTAAAAACCTAAAGTCTTTAGAATTTTTTGTATTTATAGTATAAAGTGAATTTGAAGAAAGATTTTGATAAGGATTAAAACATTCACCGTTTGCTGTAACTAAATAAGATAAATAAAGGGAATAGAAATTATTCAAACCAGAAAAACTTGTATGGATAATTTCTTTTTTTATGAAAACATCATAAATATCAATAGTGAAATTATCGCCCTCGTAAAACCAATATATGCCTTCTGCATTATCCGTGCTAAAACGGAATTCATGTCCTACAGTGGAGTATTTTGTATTATCGATAGATTCATCTGTAGAAAAAAAGTTTTTAACAAAGTTATAAAAATCACTCATATTATACCTCCGTGCTTTATATTTTATCCCGAATAGACATTATCCCGAATAGACTTATTTAGCCATATCTAATTGATTGAAATCCTCATTTATTATATAATGAATGATAGATAAAAACAAGAAAAACTATGCGTATTGCAAAAGAGTTTGAAAACAAGCCTCTAAAATCAGTCTAAAAAGGCTATTTATAGGGTTTGCTAATTTTAAAAAAAGGAGGAGTTGTTCAGTGAAGGATAAGAAGAAATCAATACTGAAAAGACTAATGGCTTACGGTGGTGAAAAAAGTTTTTTACTCTATATTGCTATGGTTATGTCTGCTGTATCAGGTGTCATGGTTTTGATGCCTATGGTATATATTCATAGAATTGTAAATAACTTAATTTTAAATGGGATGGTGAATTTTGATTATGTAAAGGAAAATTCAATTTATGCAGCAGTCTTTGCCGTTCTGGGGCTTTTTATATACCTAATAGGTTTAATTTTATCCCATATTTTTGCATTTGAAGTGGAAGATAACATTATTAAGACTTCCGTAACAAAACTAATAAACAAACCGCTTGGGTATTTCGATGACAAAGAAAGCGGAAGGATAAGAAATGTAATTGTGTCCGGAGCGTCTGAAACCCATTCTTTTATAGCGCATCAACTTCCTGATATGGCGATGACCATTATATCGCCAATCGTCCTGCTTGTATTTTTCTTCGTGTTTAACTGGAAGTTAGGACTTGCCAGTATGATACCGATGATTATCGGTATGACATTGATGTCATCTATGATGACAACCGAAACAAAAAAAATGAAGGATGAGTATTATGCAGGACTTTCCGATTTATCTTCTCAGACTGTGGAATATGTTCGAGGAATTCCTGTTGTTAAAACATTTGCACAAAGTGTTGAGAGCTTTGATAAGTTATATTCGTTAATCATAAAAACAAAAGACAATGTAGTTAAGCTTACTATGAGTTATACGAATAAAATGTCGTGGTTTGAAACCGTTTCTACATCGACGGCATTTTTCTTGGTACCTGTGGCATTACTCTTAATAAAATTTAATGGAAACTTATCTAATGTAGTTGCAGATTCTGTTATTTACTTCCTAATAGGACCGGCATTTGCTACTTTTATTATGAGAACTGCGACGATTACACAATACAGTTATTTTGCAGAACTTGCTTTAGATAAAATTGAAAATATACTTGAGTTTGATGATTTTGTTTATGGAAATAAAACAAGTTCTGATGTTGGGATAGAGTTTAAAAATGTAAGCTTTTCTTATGAAGATGAAAATGTATTAGACGATATTTCATTTAAGGTGAATAAAGGAGAACGAGTTGCTTTAGTCGGATCATCAGGCAGTGGTAAAACTACTATAGCAAGGCTTGCTGCACGATTTTACGATATTAAAACAGGTGAAATTTATATTGGAGGAATTAATATAAAAGATTTTGAAAAAGAGGCTTTAATGAGAAAAATTGCTTTTGTTTTTCAAAACTCTAAACTATTTAAAATGAGTTTAAGAGATAATCTTTTAATCGGAAAGCCTGATGCAACTAATGAAGAAATTGACAATGCCTTAATCAATTCAGGGGCTAAAGATATTATTAAAAATTTAGATAAAGGACTTGATACTGTTTACGGAACTAAAGGCACATATTTTTCAGGAGGAGAGGCTCAAAGGATTTCTATAGCGAGAGCTTTTTTGAAAGATGCAGATATTATCATTTTAGATGAAGCTACAGCCTTTGCAGATCCTGAAAATGAACATTTGATTCAAGAGTCTTTTAAGAAGCTATCAAAAAACAAGACAACATTGATGATTGCTCATAGATTATCTACAGTAGTAGATGCGGATAAAATTCTTGTTATTGATAAGGGGAAAATTGTAGAAGAAGGCAAGCATTCAGATTTAATCGGTATGAGTGGGCCTTACAAAAAACTTTGGGAAGAATATCAAAAATCCGTAAATTGGAAGATAGGAGGTTAAACATATGGTTTCTTATTTTATGAAAAAATATGCGATGTCAGAAAAAGGCGCTCTTAACTTAAAAAAAGCCATATTTTCACACACGCTTGTTAATTTAACTAAATTGTTCGCACCAATGATCGGTTTTATGTTTCTGTTTCAGTATATAGGCATTTTAAAAAGTATTGAGAGTTACAATTTTACTTCTGTTCATTATATTGCACTAATTGTAGTAATGATGATTGTGATGTTCTTAATAGCGAGGTGGGATTATGTAAGACTTTACACCAATGTGTACAACGAGAGTGCAAATTCAAGAATTGAGTTAGCGGAAAAGTTAAAGAAATTACCTCTTTCTTATTTTGGTAAAAGAGATTTGGCAGACCTTGCGGAAACCATGATGAATGACATGAACTTATATGAAACAATTTTTTCTCATGCTGTACCTCATATATATTCAACGGCTATATCCACAAGTATTATTGCTTTAATGCTTATCTTCTATAATTGGAAACTTGCACTTGCAGCCCTTTGGGTAATTCCCATTTCTATTTTGATTATATTTTTATCAAAGAAAAGTCAGAAAAAAATAGTACAAGGCTGGATAGATGATAATCGTAAGGTTTTTGATAATCTACAGGAAAATATAGAGCAGATAGAGCAAATAAAATCTTACAACTTAGAAGATAGGATGTTAAATGATTTTTTTGAAAAATTAAATGCATCCACAAAACAGAAGACGAAAGGTGAAGTTGTAGCCGGAACACTTACAGGAATAGCTGCCGCAATTTTAAAGCTTGGAATTATAAGTGTTGCCGTTATCGGCGTCAACATGCTTATGGCAGGGGAGGTAAGTGCGCTGGTTTATATCGCATTTTTAATGCTTACAGCAAGTATTTATCTTCCTATAGAAGGAATAATCACCTTTATGTCAATGATAGTTATGCTTGATGCGGTTGTAGGGAGAATAAAGGAAATAAAGACCATGCCTGTTCAAAAAGGCAAAAAAGATATTGACATTAAAAATTACGATATTGAGTTCAAGGATGTTTATTTCGGATATGATGATTATTCTGTAATAAATTGTGTGAGCTTTACTGCAAAGCAGGGTGAAATCACTGCGCTAATCGGTTCAAGCGGAAGCGGAAAAACAACTCTCACCAAGCTTGCTGCAAGATTTTGGGATATAGATAAAGGAAAGATTTTGATAGGGGGAGAGGACATCGGTAAAATTGATCCGGAAACACTCCTTAAAAATTTCTCTATCGTTTTCCAAGATGTTACTCTTTTTAATTCAAGCATAAAAGATAATATAAAAATCGGTAAAAAAGATGCTACAGATGAAGAGATTATAAGAGCGGCTAAAATAGCAAGATGTTATGAATTTATAGACAAAATGCCGGATGGAATAGATACAGTAATAGGTGAAAACGGACAAAGACTTTCAGGCGGAGAAAGACAAAGAATCTCAATAGCAAGGGCAATACTAAAAGACGCACCAATCATATTGCTTGATGAGGCTACAGCATCTCTGGATGTTGAAAATGAAAGTCTAATTCAAGAGGCTTTATCCGAACTTATAAAAGAAAAAACGGCAATTGTTATTGCTCATAGATTAAGAACAATAAGAAATGCAAACAAAATCGTTTTATTAAATGCCGGAAAAATAGAAGCGATAGGGACAGATGAAGAACTTTGTAAAAGCTCGGAATTTTATAAAGCAATGCTTAGAAAATCAAATATTCAGTGAAAACTTATTTAGAAGGAAAATATAAAAATGGAAAAATTAAGAATTAAAGATTTAGTTACGATAGGTGTATTTACAGTAATATATTTTGTACTTATGTTTGCTTCGGGAATGATTGGTATTGTACCGATTTTATACTTGGCATACCCTACACTGGCAGGCATTATAACAGGAATAGTTATAATGCTCTTTATGGCAAAAGTTCAAAAATCATGGGGATTATTTATACTTGGGTTGATTTGTAGTCTTTTAGCAATTGCAATGGGAAATACATATGTAATATTGATACATGCTGTAATCAGTATGGCAATTGCGGAACTTTTAAGAAAAAAAGGAGAATATAAATCATTTAAATTTAATATGCTCTCATTTGTCGTATTCAACACTTGGATTTGTGGTTTCCTTATGCAAGTTTTGTTGGCTAAAGACAAGGTTATTAAACTGGCGGAAACAGGCGGTATGGGTCACGATTATATAATGAAGCTCATAGCACTTTTGAATTATCGAAGTATGGTATTAGTATATATCGGTGCTGTTGTCGGCGGGATACTCGGCGCATATATCGGTAAAGTCTTTTTGAAAAAGCATTTCGAAAAAGCTGGTATTGTATAATGCTCGTTTCTTTAGACAATCCATATAATCCCAATCCAATTAGTAAAATTTTAGTAAGTTTTTCACTTGGATTTGCTGTATTTTATAAAGTAAATACCTATTTTGAATGGGGAATTGTGCTTCTTATTTCATTTCTTTTTTTAATGAATGGATTTAAGAAAGAAGCCTTAAAAAACATATCATTTTTTGGGGTTCTTTCTTTGATACCTAATCTTGATGTAATTAGAAATATGAATGCGATTTTAATGATGTTTTTTATGCTATTTGCTGTATGTAAGATGTTTTATCTTCCATTTAGTGCGGGAAGTTTTTTTTTAAAAACATCGGATGTAGGAAGTGTAATATCCTCAATGGATAAAATGAATTTACCTCGTACTGTTTCTATACCAATTGCTGTAATGTTTAGGTTTTTTCCTTCATTTAGGGAAGAAAGTCACAATATAAAACTTGCTATGAAAATAAGGGGTATTACATTTAAAAATCCAATTTCATACATCGAGTATGTAATTGTGCCTTTACTTGTTATGTCTTCTAATATTTCTGATGATATTGCAAAGGCAGCAGAAACAAAATGTATTGAAAATCCTGTTAAAAAAACTAGGTACATATCCGTCAAAACGAAAACAGTTGATTTTGTTTATGTGCTTTCAATACTGATTATGGTTATAGGAGGAGCTTTATGGTAGAAATTGAAAATTTATCTCTATCTTATGGAAATTCTCCTAAAGTGTTAAAAAACATTTCTTTAGATGTAAAAAAAGGCGAATGTGTATTATTTACTGGGAAAAGTGGTAGCGGAAAATCTTCAATTATAAATTCTATCAATGGGTTAGCTGTACGATATGATGGAGCTTCTATGGGTGGAACCATCAGGATTGATAATAAAGATATTAAAAACCTCGAATTATACGAAATATCGCTCTTAGTATCAAATGTATTTCAAAATCCAAAGACACACTTTTTCAATATAAATACTACTCTTGAATTACTTCTCTATTTGGAGAATATAGGACTTTCAAAAAAACAAATGGATGAAAGACTAAATGATATGTTGGATTTGTTTCCGATAGAACATCTTTTAAATAGAGATATTTTTAAGCTTTCGGGTGGAGAAAAGCAGATTTTATGTATTGCTGCAAGTTATATATCTGGAACGGAAATCATTGTTTTAGATGAGCCTTCATCAAATCTTGATGAAGAAAACATTTTAATCATAAAAGAAATGCTTATAAAACTTAAAGATAAGGGGAAAACTCTTATAATCTCAGAACATAGAATATTTTATCTAATGGATATTGTAGATAGAGTTTTTTTGATTAAAGATGGGGAAATACAAAAGGAATATACTCAAATAGATTTTATGAAAATACCGTCTGAAAAGCTAAAGAAGTTAGGTTTAAGAAATAAGAATAGAGTAAAACTTACAGTACCCGAAAATGAAAATAAGGGAAATTTAGAAGTAAAAAACATTGAATTTAAGTTTAATGGCATAGATAAAAAATTGCATTTAAAAGACCTCTCTTTTGAAATGGGAAAAATTTACGGCATAGTAGGAACAAACGGACTTGGTAAATCCACTTTGCTCAGATGCCTTATAGGCTTAGAAAGAAAATCGAAGGATGAAATCTATTTGGACGGCAAAAGACTTTCAAAATCAGATAGGCTAAAAATATCATCCCTTGTAATGCAGGATGTTAATCATCAGCTTTTTACCGATTCTATTGCAAGTGAAGTAGGTCTTGGAATAAAAAATATTGAAAGTAGTTATGTTGAAAATATTCTGAAAAAACTTGATTTATATGAATCAAAAGATCGTCATCCAATGAGCTTGTCAGGTGGACAAAAGCAAAGGGTAGCAATTGCATCTGTACTATGTAAAAAATCTAAACTTATGTTTTTTGATGAGCCTACTAGTGGAATGGATTATTGCAATATGATGAACATATCCCATCTGATCAACGAATGTAAAAGCGATAAGAAAATAATATTCATTGTTTCACATGACCAAGAATTTTTAAATTCGATAGCTGACAATGTTATATATTTGTAAATATCCATAGTGATACTCATATTTGAAAAATCAAAATAAAGGAGATTTAAAGATGTAAGGAGATAAAAATATGAAATATCATGACATGATAATAGAAAATATAAGTGTATGTGAATTTCTTTTATCGTGTGAAAGTAAGATATTTTGTTTAGGAAAATTTTTATGCGTTATTAAATAATATAATAGAAAAAGAATACATTTCTAAAAGAGGACTTTTTACGCCAAAGTGTAGAAGTCCTCCTTTTTTATTATCACTAACGGAAAAGGAGAGAATGGGAGTCGTTTAACCTTATATTCCATTCATAATGGCCGTGCGATTGAGGGGACAAGAGTTCTAACGGGTGATGTTATCGGTGAAACACCAGATAATACAGGTTTGAAAGTTTCTTATCAAAAGTATAAGAACAAGAAAGAAAAATTGGTGTATGTCAATCTTCAATTTTATTTCCCAAAAGTCATTCAACTTCAGACTACTATTTTACCAGCAATTAGTCAGTTTGGTGGGGATGAGTTTGAATGAGCAAAACATATTTATGAGTTTTTGAAATCTCAAGGGCCAAGCGGTGGTAGACACCAGAATAAACCGACTGACTAGGTGGCTTACAGGTTCTGTAAGTCGTCTTTTTTACTTTAATAGTAATGTTTTACATTTTAAGGAGAACGCAGTTTTGGCTCGTTCTCTTTTTTTGTTGTGATACTTCTTTCAAGGAATATTTGATAGGATTGGAGTGAAAAAAGATTAACTAGGAAAGAAGGAAGTATATGGAAGCCATTTATCAACGTGATTCGGATCAAGATGGACTAACTGATGCTCAAGAATTGACGCTAGGAACCAATCCTCTTAGCGCAGATTCTGATGGTGATGGTCGTTCAGATTTAGTAGAAGTAGAAGAAGGAACCAATCCCTTAGAAAAGGATTTACAAGACATGGGCCAAACAAGTATAACTGAACCGTCTTCAGTATTTATGGAAATGAAACAAAAGATTTCAGATATGATGGAGAGTCACTACAAGGAATTTATACAGGCTCTGATTAGTATTGAAACAGGGATTGAAAACCAACAAGACCTAGAAGACTTATATACTTACTACATGAGAACAGATGCCGTTTCTCTTTTGTCTAGTGATTTAGAAACCAGTCCTCAAGAGGTTGAAATGGAGATAGAGTTGTAGGGGAATCATGTGATTCTCCTATTTTCGTATAGATGAAAGGAGCGAGTATGGAAGTAATGCAATTATTGGCTATGTTTCGTGGAACAATTCCAAAAGATAGGGAGAAAATGGGCCTATTTCTTCGTTATCAAGCGCAACATTTTGATGAGAAATGGCAAGACTTGGTAGAGAGTTTTTTGGCTGAAGAGGGCAAGATAAAAGAGATACCTCATGTCTATTCATTTCATCAAGATATTATTTCTTTCCTAGAGGCCAGTTCTGAAAATAATGACCAAGATCTAGAAAGTTACACAAGAAATTTTGGACAAGCAGGTCTAGATAAATTATCTCAATTAAGCAATTGGGAGAAAAACTTGGTGCTAGAAGTCGCAACCTATAACCTTTCCACTCGATTTCACATCCAATCTGGAAAAGAGAAGTTAGAACCATTAAGTGAGCTTGTATTTCATCAAAATCAGGATGTCAATTTAGTCAATGTCTATCGGGTTGCGAATAATCTATCTGACCGTATTAGTAGAGATATAGAGGAATTTCTTCTAATGGTTGACTCAAAAGAGCTTAAAAAAGAAGTTATTGAGATTCATTTTGAAGAAAAAGAGGGAGATGTTCTAGCTTATTTGGGTTCAGAATTGATGGCTACTTTAGATACCGTGACGGATCTTGTCCATCATGAAGAAAACTACACACAACTCCCACTGACACAAAAGCTGAAGATTATTACTCATTTTGATGAAGTAAAGGCTATAAGAAAAAAGTCTAATCAAGTAGAGGAATCTTTGTCTCCTTCAAGTGATGTTGAACAGGAAACGGAAGAAACGAACTCTTTTTCTAATGTCGATAAAATTGTAGAAGAAGCTTTGAGGGAATATCCAATCGGTTCACAAGTAAGTTATAAAGGACAAGTATTTCAGTTGGTTTCGATTGAAAATGCACAGTTAAATAACTTAGTTCGCCTAGAGCTATTCAATGATTCCAACCAGTTATTTGAAGAAAGTCCTATCTTATACTTGAACAGTTTAGAAGAGATTGAACAAGTATTGTCTATCGTAGAACTTGAAAAAGAAGATTCAGAGATTGATTCATCAAGTGAAAATCAGGAAATAGATTTGTTTTCCTACCTGGAAGAAGAAAAGGAAAAAGATAAGGAAACAGAATCAACACCACTTATTTCAAGTGTAGAAGAGTTGGATATTCCTGTTCAAGATTTTGTTTTTCCAGATGATTTAGAGGACTTTTATCCTAAGACAAATCGAGAAAAAATTGAAACGAATATCGCCGCAATTGAACTTGTTAAAAGATTAGAAAAAGAGAGACGACAAGCAAATCCAGAAGAACAAGAACTACTAGCCAAGTATGTCGGATGGGGTGGCCTTGCCAATGAATTTTTTGATGAACTCAATCCAAAGTATGAAACAGAACGTTTAACTCTTAAGAGTTTAGTAAGTAAATCAGAATACTCCACTATGAAACAAAGTTCTCTCACAGCCTATTATACAGACCCAATGATTATTCGCCAGATTTGGCAAAAGTTACTGGATGATGGTTTTGAGGGAGGAAGGATATTAGATCCTTCTATGGGAACTGGGAACTTCTTTGCGGCTATGCCTAGAAGTATACGAGATAAATCAGAACTCTATGGGGTTGAATTAGACAGTGTGACAGGCGCAATCGCAAAACAACTCCACCCCAATACCCATATTGAAGTGCGAGGATTTGAAGAAGTTCCCTATCAAAATAATAGTTTTGATTTAGTCTTAACGAATGTTCCTTTTGGAAATTTTCGCATTGCCGATAAAAACTATGATAAACCTTATATGATTCACGACTACTTTGTCAAACACTCACTTGATTTAGTAAGAGACGGAGGACAAGTGTCGATTATCTCATCTATTGGCACAATGGATAAGCGGACAGATAATGTCTTACAAGAGATTAAATCCAACACTCATTTTTTAGGGGGAGTTCGGTTGCCAGATACGGCTTTTAAAAAGATTGCAGGTACCCGAGTGACTACAGATCTCCTCTTCTTTCAAAAGGACCAAGCAAAGAATCTTAATGAAGAGGAACTTGTTTTTAATGGTTCTATTCCCTTTGAGGAGGATAAGCGTGTCTGGATCAATCCATATTTTGATGGGAAATACAATACACAAGTTTTGGGTGAATATGAGGTACGTAATTTTAATGGAGGTACTCTCAATGTTAAGGGGGTATCAGAAACATTAGCTACTGACATAATGAAAGCATTAGAGAATGTGGAAGCACTTAAACAAATTGACAATTCTTTGAAAGCACCTGTTTTTATCCAAGAAGAAGTGGATAATTCTATCCCAAGTCGTATACGTGAGGACTTAGCGCTCTATTCTTTTGGATACGAGGGAAATCAAATTTATTACCGAGATACGCATGGCATTCGGAACAGTTCAAAAGTAGACGAAATTAGTTATTATGTAGATGAGAATGGAGATTTTAAAGCTTGGGACAGTTCTTTGTCTGAACATAAAATAGATCGATTTGTGCAACTTCATTTGACAGATGAGGAAGCACTAGATGTTTACAAGTCAGAAGAAGCGAGTAAAAGAGGGAAATATAAGGGACTGTTCAAAAAAACTGTCTTTTATGAAAGTCCCTTATCGGATAAGGATATTGGTCGCATTAAGGGCATGGTTGATTTGAGAGAGACCTATCAATCCTTAATTGAAATTCAACGTCATCAAGATTATAGTCGGACAGATTTTCAGGTATTACTTAGTAAACTCAATCGTGACTATGACCGCTTTGTAAGTCAATTTGGATACTTGAATGCCTCCGTTAATCGGAACTTATTTGATAGTGACGATAAGTATTCTTTACTAGCAAGTTTAGAAGATGAATACATTGATTCTAAAGATCAGAAAGTAAAATATAAAAAATCTTTAGCCTTTGAGAAAGCATTGGTTAGGCCAGAGAGAGTAATTACAAGAGTTTCAACGGCTTTAGATGCCTTAAACTCCAGTTTATCGGATGGTAGAGGGGTTGATTTAGACTATATGGTATCAATTTACCCTGAACATAGCCAAGTTGCTATTTTAGATGAGTTAGGTGACCAGATTTTAATGGATCCGGAAAGCTATTTAAGAGGGGAAAGAAAATATCTTTCTAAGAACCAGTTTTTATCAGGAGATATTCTCAACAAGATAGAAGTAGTTCAACTATTAGTGGAGGAAAACAACCAAGAATATGATTGGAGCCATGCTTTAGATTTGTTAGAATCTGTTCGCCCTCCAAGGATTCATCTGGCAGATATTGAGTTTAAAATAGGGTCACGTTGGATTCCTCAATCCGTTTATGGTAAATTTGCCTTTGAATGTTTTACCAATCGTGAATTTGAATTGTCTTCGCCAGATGTTGAACAAGTCATTGAAGTGAATCCTGTCGATGGCCAGGTTCATTTAAGGACATCATTTGCTTATCGCTATCCAAGTGCCAAAGATAGTAGTCTTGGAGTCAGTGGGTCACGTTATGATACAGGAAGAAAGGTTTTTGAGAATTTACTAAATTCAAACCAACCGACGATTACTATGACTGTTACGGAAGGAGAAAAGAAAAAGACCATCACAGATTTGGAAAAAACCTCTGTTCTAAGAGCAAAAGAGCAGCATTTACAAGAGCTCTTTCAAGACTTTGTCTCACGGTATCCAGAAGTCCAACAAGTCATTGAGGAAAGCTATAATCGTCTTTATAATCGAACGGTTAGTCGAGAGTATGACGGTAGCCATCTAGTCATTGATGGCTTGGCACAAAACATCAGTCTTCGTCCTCACCAAGAGAATGCCATTCAAAGAATCGTAGAAGAAAAAAGAGCCTTGTTAGCTCATGAGGTAGGTTCAGGAAAGACCTTGACCATGCTTGGTGCTGGGTTTAAATTAAAGGAGTTGGGGATGGTTCATAAGCCTTTGTATGTAGTACCCTCTAGTTTGTCCGCTCAATTTGGCCAAGAAATCATGAAATTTTTCCCTACTAAAAAGGTCTTTGTGACCACTAAGAAAGATTTTGTGAAGGCGAGAAGAAAACAATTTGTGTCACGTATTATTACAGGAGATTACGATGCCATTGTCATTGGGGATTCTCAATTTGAAAAAATCCCTGTCAGTAAGGAAAGACAGATGAACTATATTGAGGATAAACTCAATGAACTACGAGAGATTAAAACACATTCTGAAAATAAGTATACCGTTAAAGAAGCAGAGCAATCAATAAGTGGTCTAGAGAAACAATTGGAAGAACTCCAACGCTTTAATCGTGATAGTTTTATTGATTTTGAGAACTTAGGAATTGATTTTCTCTTTGTGGATGAAGCACATCACTTTAAAAATATACGTCCGATTACTGGACTTGGAAATGTAGCAGGGATTACCAATACAACCTCTAAGAAGAACGTGGATATGGAAATGAAGGTTCGACAGATTCAGGAAGAACATGATTTTAAAAATATTGTCTTTGCGACAGGAACACCTGTTTCCAATTCTATTAGTGAGTTATATACTATGATGAACTATATTCAACCCGATATCTTACAACGCTATCAAGTTGATTATTTTGACTCTTGGGTAGGTGCTTTTGGAGAAATTCAAAACTCTATGGAATTAGCTCCTACAGGGGATAAGTACCAACCTAAGAAACGATTTAAAAAGTTTGTCAATCTACCTGAGTTGATGAAAATCTATAAAGAAACAGCCGACATTCAAACACAAGATATGTTGGATTTACCTGTACCAGAAGCCCATATTATCCCTATTGAGAGTGAGTTAACTGAAAACCAGAAACTCTATTTAGAAGAATTAGTTATGAGGTCAGATATGGTCAAATGTGGGACAGTTGATCCGAGCCAGGATAACATGTTAAAGATTACGGGTGAGGCACGAAAACTAGCAATTGATATGCGTTTATTGGACTCTAGTTATAGTCTAGCAGACAATCATAAACTACTTCAGGTAGTGGATAATGTTGAGAGAATTTATCGTGAGGGAATGGAAAATAAGGCTACTCAGATGATTTTTTCAGATATTGGCACACCTAAGAAAAAGGACAATGGTTTTGATGTTTATTCTGAGATTAAGACTTTATTAGTTGATAGAGGAATCCCTAGTAAGGAAATTGCCTTTGTACATGATGCCAATAGTGATGAAAAGAAGAATAGTTTGTCTCGAAAGGTCAATGCAGGAGAGGTGCGGATTCTCCTTGCATCAACTGAAAAAGGAGGAACAGGTTTAAATGTTCAGAGCAAGATGAAAGCAGTTCATCACCTGGATGTACCGTGGAGACCAAGTGACATTCAGCAACGCAATGGACGTATTATCCGACAGGGAAATGAAAACAAGGAAGTGGATATTTACCACTACATTACCAAAGGTTCATTTGATAATTATCTATGGGCAACTCAGGAGAACAAACTCCGTTATATTAAGCAGATTATGACTTCTAAGGAGCCGATTCGTGCTGCAGAAGACATTGATGAGCAGACCATGACAGCTTCTGATTTTAAGGCACTAGCAACAGGTAATCCTTATCTCAAATATAAGATGGAACTAGAGAATGATCTAACTCTATTAGAAAATCAAAGACGCGCCTTTCAACGCAGCAATGATCACTATCGTCATACAATCTCCTACTGTGAAGAAAATATGCCCATTCTTGAGAAACGATTAAGCAAGTATGAAGGCGACATTCAACAGTCTGAAATGTCGAAAGACCAGGCATTTTCTATGACAGTAGGCAAACAAGCTTTTGAGCAACGAGCTGAAGCAGGGGAATCCCTACACCGTCTTATCCGTCATAATCAAGCTGACAGCAAAGAATTCCGTACCCTAGCAAGCTATCGAGGATTTGACATTAAAATGCTTAGTCTTCCAACAAATCAACCTCTTCCTGAAACCTTCTCTGTTAAGATTGTAGGAGAAAATCAGTATTCTGTCAGTTTAGATCTGTATTCTCCTTTGGGGACCATTCAAAGGCTTCAGCATACGATTGATCACATTAAAGAGGACCAAGTGAAAACTCAGAACTTATTGGATGAATTAAAGGATAAATGGACTACTGCTAAGGTAGAAATTGAGAAAAACTTTCCAAAGGAAGAGGATTATCAAACAAAAAAGGCCGAATACGATGTACTTGCGCCATTGATTGAAACGGAAACGGATTTAGATATTATTGATCAGGCATTAAGGCAATTCCACGAAAAAGGAAACGAAAAGCAGGAACAACTTTCTTTTGAATTGGATTAAAAAATAGATACAAATAGCGGACAAGAAAAGAAAAGCGCGGTAGAATAAAGATAGAAAGAAACGAGGTAATAATTATGATGGAAGATACCTATTATCAATTAGAAGAGGCCTTGGTACAGGGATTTCAAACGCCTGAAGAATACCAAGCCTATAAGGAGTTAAAGGAACATTATGAGGAAGTGACAGGCGATTACAGTTTTTCCAAACGAGAACTCACTAGTCAATTGGAAATCTCTCTTCAGAATCATCGAGGTGTGGACTTTGAAGAACATGAGAAAGAGGAGTATTTGGACTTAGTTCAAAAATTAGAAGAGTTTGATTCCTCTCTTGCCACCCATTATCGTCAATTGATTGACTAGAAAGGAGAAAGTCATGAATGATTTACTCCTTATCCCAGTAATTTTTTTAGCAGTAGGAGGAATTCTCATTCTTTTATGGAGACTCTTTCTTATTGCCAGTGGACTTTTCCTGATTGGTTTTGTCAGTTTTCTTATTTTCGTTGAGGGTTATGGAATTTATTTGTTCTTTACTGAACCGACTTTATACTTTGATGATATCAGACAACATGGTTTAACTAGTTTTACGGCTGTGTACCTTTTCATCAATCTGATGTTGGTTCTAGGATTCAGTTGGCGTTTCATAAACTCCAAAACTAAGGAAAAAATGTAAACTTGTTAGATGGTTAAAAAACTTTATCTGAATCTAAATTTGGATAAGGTTTTTTATTAACCTTAATTCTTTCATATACTTCATAGCTAAATTGGAGCAATAATTTATGATAATTTTTATCCTCACTATTATTACTTGTATTTATGGCTTGTTTATGTCGTTCAATATGAGAAAGAGCTCTTATCAAATTTTCTTCTTTTAAATGTTTCATAGTTACATTATAAGCTGAAGACAGCTAGTTTTGATATTTTTCTCTGAACTGTACGATTTTGCGCCTGAAATGTAGGAATTACCTTTCGTTGTGATGTGATAAAACTTACAAGTTCTTTTTGTTATTCTTGACCTAGTTTTTATAGAAAGAAGGTCTAAGATGTTAAATAAAGTCAAAACTAAAGCCTTAATTAGTGTTGGAGCAGTGGCTGCAACTAGCTTTATTCTTATGATGGGATATACTGCTGGTCAACATTCTACTGCTAAACAAAGTCGCAAAGAAATCGAATTAGCTGCAGCTAAACTTGTAGAGGACAAACAAGCAGAAGATAAAGCAAGTATTTTGTCATCGGATACTGTAAAAGAATTTTTGACACAGTACTATACGAAAGAAAAACTAGGGGAAAATAATACACGTATTCAACCTTATATGACTGAATCGGCTTATTCTCAAGAATTGTCAAGTCAAAATGATGCCATGAACCAAGTGTATAAGGATTATATTTTGGATTATCATTTTGAAAAAGCTGTTATCTTTGTCAATCAGACTACGAATCAAGCTATTGCCATGGTCTCTTATAATGTAACCTATGTATCTGATTTAAAGAATGCCAACCAATCAAAGACCAATCAGACAGAAACCAGAACGGTTAAGTTGTCTTATTCGAAACTACCAGGTAAGTTATTGGTCAATCAAGTACAGGTTTGGAAATCTGGGTTAGATGATTTGGATAAGGCCACTCCCAAAACTTTGGAAGAATCCTCATCTGTTCCATCACTGCCAAATACTACAACAAAATGATGATATTGCATGGAAATAGAAGAATGTAAGCAAATTTCAATTCTTGATGTAGCCAATCGTTTGGGGATCTCCTTTAAACAAGTTTCGAGCAGTGTCTATGAACATCCTGAACACGATTCATTTCGGATTTTTTCAACTACTAATACTTTTAAATGGTTTTCAAGAGATATTCAAGGTGATGTCATTGATTTTGTTCGACTTGTTAAGGGAATTTCCTTTAAAGAAGCTCTAGCCTTTCTTTCTGAAGAACCTTTTCAAAAAGAAGCTGTTCAAGAAAAAAGAGAGAGACCATTTTATTATCCTTTAAAGAGAATAGAAGATTCTAACTGTAGTCTAGCCAGATATTATTTAACAGAATGTAGAGGAATCTCAGAAGAAATCATACAAAAGATGATTCAACAAGGTTTGATAGCACAAGCTAGTTGGAAAACAAATGAAACAGTTGAACCTGTTATTGTTTTTAAAAGCTTTAATCATCGTCACAAGCTGCAGGCAGCAAGCTTACAAGGGATTTATAAGAATCATTCTCTTCCTAGAGAGAGGTTAAAAACGATTCTAAAAGGAAGCCATGGACATGTTGGAATATCCTTTGACATTGGTAAACCAAATAGACTGGTCTTTTGTGAATCGTTCATCGACTTGATGAGCTATTACGAACTTCATCAACAAAGTCTATCTGATGTTCGTTTGGTATCTATGGAGGGATTAAAAAGGTCCGTTGTTGCTTATCAAACTTTACGACTGATAGCTGAAGAAAATCAGAAGTTGGAATTTTTAGATACAGTAATACCTTCAAAGTTATTGCCTTTGATCAATACAATTCGTGATACCACCAGCTATTTTGATAATCATCCTGATTTATTGACCCTGGCAGTAGATTGTGATGATGCAGGTAAAGATTTTTCTGATAAGTTATCTAGATCAGGATTTCCTGTTTTACTGGATTTACCTGATAATGAATCTGGGAAAGAAAAAAGAGACTGGAACGATATTCTTCGAGAAAAGAAATCAGATTTACAATTGATGATCGAGAATGCAAAAGAGACATTGAGGAATCAACCAGTAAGACAAACCTCTCAATGTTTAGAATTGTGATAACAAAATCAAGATGTTTTAGCTAATATTAGAATGAAAGAGGATCGTATATGACCATTATTGAACGCTTAGAAGAAAAGGTCACTAGGCAAGAAAGTAAGGTAGCAAGAGAAACAGAAAAACTAGCTGCTTACAAAGAGCAACTGGAGACAGCGATGTTTGCGACGTTCAAAAGACGTCAAAGCATCAGTCACATGAGTTTTGAAGAAGCTCTTGACCATGCCTTTGGTAAAGAAAGACAATTCGATGATTCTGAATTTAGAAAGGATGAAATGAGTGAATGACAAAAGATTGGAATTTTAATCAACCATTAGAAAGTAAATCAGAAAATCAAGAAGATCCAGATAAAATTGCGGCCTTATTTGGAAATCATCAAGGAGGTAATGATATAAATTATGAAGCAGCTTTTCAAAAGCGCAAACAAGCACCTGTGACTGAATCAAATTCTAGTTCTAAACCCAAAGTTACAGAGGTTAGAACAGGAAAAGAGACAGATATCACTACAAGTTATCAGCAACATCTTAAAAGGCTGATTGCGGATAACAATAGTGATATTCAAAGTAGTCAAAATAAAATTGAAGAGCTACATACGTTGATTGACACAAAGAATAAAGACAATAAGAAATTGCAGTCCATTTATGATGCGATTTCGGAATTACACTAAGCAGTCCTAATAGGCTGCTTTTTTTGAGAGGTTATAGATGTTTACAAAACTTTTTAAGAAAAACCAAGACAATAGTGATGTATTTAAGAAGCTAATTCATAGACTATCTGATATGTCTGTCCAAGATCTTGAAAAAATAGACCGACTGCTAGATATCATTTTCACTCCAGATCAAGGATCAGAACAACTAAAAACAGAATCAACTTATAGAGAAGAAACTTTGGACGACACATTAAAGGAAGCTAAGAATCAACTTCATAAGGAACAATTGGAAAAGAATTTAGAGAGATTTAGGAAAAACAGTCAATAATGCACCAAAAATGGTGCATTTACTTTTTCTAAATGTTATAATGGTGGTATAAAAATAAAAGGAGTTTGCCATGATTGGAAAGAACATAAAATCCTTACGTAAAACACATGACTTAACACAAGACGACTTTGCCCGAATTGTAGGAATTTCTCGAAATAGCTTGAGCCGGTATGAAAATGGAACGAGTTCGGTCTCT
Organism: Streptococcus mitis; assembly: GCF_002096755.1. GTDB lineage: Bacteria > Bacillota > Bacilli > Lactobacillales > Streptococcaceae > Streptococcus > Streptococcus mitis_AC. The sequence goes on along the minus strand of NZ_NCVF01000024.1, from coordinate 174,401 downwards.
ACGGAACTAATAGATATCATTTGTCAGAAGTTTAATGTATCTTATGTCGATATTGTAGGAGAAGATAAAATGCTCAATCCTGTTGAAGATTATGAATTGACTTTAAAAATTGAAATTGTGAAAGAAAGAGGAGCTAATCTATTATCACGACTCTATCGTTATCAAGATAGTCAGGGAATTAGCATTGATGATGAATCTAATCCTTGGATTTTAATGAGTGATGATCTTTCTGATTTGATTCATACGAATATCTATCTAGTTGAAACTTTTGATGAAATAGAGAGATATAGCGGCTATTTGGATGGAATTGAACGTATGTTAGAGATATCTGAAAAACGGATGGTAGCCTAATGGATATCCAAGATTATACTGATAGTGAATTCAAACATGCTCTAGCACGGAATCTTCGTTCTCTGACAAGAGGAAAAAAGTCCAGTAAGCAACCTATAGCGATTTTGCTTGGAGGGCAAAGTGGTGCTGGTAAGACTACAATTCATCGTATTAAACAGAAAGAATTTCAAAGAAATATTGTTATCATAGATGGCGATAGTTTTCGCTCTCAACATCCACACTATTTAGAACTGCAGCAAGAATATGGCAAAGACAGTGTAGAATACACCAAAGATTTTGCAGGCAAAATGGTAGAGTCTTTAGTAACAAAATTGAGTACTTTGGGATACAATCTTTTGATAGAGGGAACTTTACGAACAGTTGATGTTCCAAAGAAAACAGCACAACTCTTGAAAAATAAGGGCTATGAAGTACAATTAGCTTTGATTGCGACAAAGCCTAAACTGTCCTATCTGAGCACCCTTATCCGATATGAAGAACTGTACGCTATCAATCCAAATCAAGCACGCGCAACTCCAAAAGAACATCATGATTTCATTGTAAATCATCTAGTTGATAATACACGGCAATTGGAAGAACTAGCTATCTTTGAAAGAATTCAAATTTATCAACGAGATAGAAGCTGTGTATATGATTCAAAAGAAAATACAACTTCAGCAGCAACCGTTCTTCATGACTTACTATTTGGAGAATGGAATCAAGTAGAGAAGGATATGCTTAAATCAGGAGAAGAAAGATTGAAAGATTTAACTAATCGAAATGGTTTGTAGAGTTAGATTTTAAAAATAAAGTCTATTGGATCGTCAATTAAAAAATAACGATCCTTTTTATATTCTCTATCTTCTTGTTCTTCATATTTTTTCAAAAGTTTTAGCATTCTTCAGTGATGATTTCCTAACAATATAAGTACGAATTTAGAGTAGTTTATGATTATTTTAAATCTTGGGGATTATTAAACTCTTGATTTTTTCCAGCAGCTATGGTATTCTTTTGTTAGTTAATAAACTTACAAAAGGAGAACAAATGTTTTCACCTATTAAATTAAAAGAAAAAAGAGAAAGTCAGGGGTTATCACAATCTCAACTTGCATCCAGTTTGGGAATCAGTAGAGCTTCATACTTTAATTGGGAATCAGGTAAAACAAAGCCTAATCAAAACAATCTAACCAAATTGAGTCAGATTTTGAATGTTGATCCTCGATATTTTGAATCAGAGTATGAAATAGTTGAAACTTATCTCAAGCTAACTGAAAAGAATCAAAAAGCGACACTTCATTATGCAAAAGACTTATTGAACAATCAAAACTCTAAAGTTGTAGAAGTTTCTGAACGATTTGCTTATAAGGTCTATGAAAAATTATCAGCTGGTACAGGAACAGCTTACTTTGATGATGGTAATTACGATACAGTTTACTTCAATCATCAATTTGATTATGACTTTGCATCATGGGTGTTTGGTAATTCAATGGAACCGACATATGAAAATGGTTCTGTAGCCCTTATTAAGCAAACAGGATTTGATTATGATGGAGCTATTTATGCGATAGATTGGGATGGTCAAACCTATATTAAGAAAGTGTATCGTGAAGAAAATGGACTTCGTTTAGTTTCACTCAATCGGAACTATTCAGATAAGTTTGCACCTTATGATGAGAATCCTCGCATTATAGGGAAAATCGTTGGGAACTTTATTCCTTTAGAGGACTAAGTATGAGTTGGTTTGATTATAGTCTCGAACCTAAAAGTGACATTGCCTTTATTGATATGAAATCTTTTTACGCAAGTGTAGAATGTGTAGATAGAGGCCTGCATCCACTTAAGACTTCACTTTGTGTTATGAGTCGTGCAGATAATTCTGCGGGTTTAATCCTTGCTTCCTCTCCTATGTTTAAAAAGGTCTTTGGAAAGTCGAACGTTGGACGTTCCTATGATTTACCATTTGATGTAAAGACTCGCAAATTCTCTTATTATAATGCTAGAAAACAAGGCTTACCGACAACGATGGACTATGTTCGTTATATAGAAGAATGGGCAAAATCAACAGTGATTGTTCCTCCGAGAATGGATACTTATATTGCAGTCAATATGGAGATTCAAAAAATCTTTCAAGATTTTGCGGCACCAGACGATATTTATCCCTACTCAATTGATGAAGGATTTATTGATTTAACCAGTTCATTAAATTATTTTGTGCCAGATAGAAGAATTAGTAGGAAAGATAAATTAGATATTATTTCGGCTGCTATTCAAAAAAAGATTTGGAGAAAAACAGGAATCTATTCAACTGTAGGCATGTCTAATTCCAATCCCTTATTAGCTAAGTTAGCACTAGATAATGAAGCTAAAAAAACTCCGACAATGAGAGCCAATTGGTCCTATGAGGATGTCGAAAAGAAAGTATGGACTATTTCTAAAATGACAGATTTCTGGGGAATTGGAAATCGGATGGAGAAGAGATTACATGGTTTAGGCATCTTTTCGATTAAAGAATTGGCAAAGGCTAATCCTGACTTGATTAAAAAAGAGCTTGGGATTATGGGACTAGAGTTATGGTTTCATGCCAATGGGATTGATGAAAGCAATGTTCATAAACCTTATAAGCCAAAATCAAAAGGAGTAGGGAACTCGCAAGTTTTACCTAGAGATTATATAAAGCAAAGAGATATTGAAATTATACTTCGTGAAATGGCAGAACAAGTTGCGGTTAGATTGAGAAGAGCAGGTAAAAAAGCAACAGTAGTTTCTATACACTTGGGGTATTCTAAGGCGGAACAGAAACGATCTATTCATACTCAAATCAAGATTGAACCAACCAATCAAACAGCACTACTGACAAACTACGTTTTAAAGTTATTTCACACTAAATATACTTCAGGAGCTATCAGGAATGTGGCAGTGAATTATTCTGGTTTAGTGGATGAATCCTTTGGATTGATTTCATTATTTGATGATATTGAAAAAATAGAAAAAGAAGAAAGGCTCCAGTCCGCAATCGATGCTATTCGAACAGAATTTGGTTTTACTTCATTATTGAAAGGTAATGCCCTGGATCAAGCTTCTAGAACCATTGCTAGAAGCAAACTCATTGGTGGTCATTCAGCTGGAGGATTAGATGGACTAAAATGATGAATCGTTCTTATTTACCTTTTCTATCTGCAAGAGAGTATCAAGATCGTGGGATGGCTAAGTGGATGGGCTTCTTTTTGTCAGAACATTCAAGTTCTCTTTGGGAAGAAAAAAATAAAGAAGATATCTCCATTTCCCTATCAATGGAAGAGAAAGTTCTATTTGTTCGGCAACTGTATACAAATGTCTTCCCTGCAACTTTTGTTTTTAAGTTATCCAATAGAAGAAAAGTAGTATCGGGTATTGTTAAAGAGATTGGAAAAGAGTTTATATCTATTAAATCAGATACTGGTTTTCTTCGATTAAAATGGGAAGATATACTCGATATCCAAATAGAAGGGGTGGATTTATATGAATCGTAAAGAATTATATGATGATAAATTGCAGCTAGATTATTTTTCAGATTCTTATTTACAGTTTGAGTCAGATTTTTACAAGTATTCAGCTTTAGATATACCATTAACATTTATCACAGATGATATTTTACGCACAATGGCTATGTCTCAAAAACATTATTTTAAACTTAACAAAAGTAAATCTTTAGACGGTCGTGATCATTACTTTGTTTTTTCTATCAAGATGAACAAAGACAGTAGTGGTATTAGACAGTATGAATATCAGAGACATTGTTTTAATTTGTAAGAGTCCGACAGGGCTCTTTTTTCTGTGATAATTTTATCAAAAAGTATTTGTTATACTTTTTTTAATTTAGATTTATCTTGGGGGTTTGGGGGCGGAGCCACCACATTGTCATATCGTTTGTTTTTTGAACCGTGAGGTTTGAAATGGCAGGCGATATGATTTTTGGGATATTGTGGACACAATATCTGAGCTCGCAAAGCCTTACAAAAATGTTGAAGCTATTTTGAAAAATGTACTGACAGTGTCTGTAAGCTTACATTGTCAGTACAGGTATCAATGAAGGAGGAAAAGTCATATGAAAAGAGATATACGTAGTATTCGGAAACAATTTCGCTTAACAGAAACGGAAGAAAAACAAATACTAGATTTAATGAGAGAGAAAGGAGAGGATAATTTTTCTGATTTTCTCCGTAAAAGCTTACTATTGTCTGATGGACAAAAACAGATGACAAAATGGTTCAACCTTTGGAAAAAACAAAAGTTGGAACAAATTAGCCGTGATGTTTATGAAGTATTGATAATTGCTAAAACAAATCATCAGGTTACTCACGAACATGTTTCTATTTTGTTAACTTGTATTCAGGAATTAATTAAAGAGGTAGAAAAAACAGCTCCTCTTAGTGAAAATTTTCGTAACAAATACATGAGGTAGTAGAGTGGAACATCGATATCGAACGAATTTAAAAAAAGTCTTTTTATCTGATTTAGAAATAGTCAAATTAAATGAAAATATCTGTAAAAGTCACTGTTTGTCTTTTTCGGAATATGCTAGACGAACTCTACTAGATCCTGGTATGAATTTTATCACCATTGATACAAATAGTTATCAAGATTTGATTTTTGAATTAAAACGAATCGGAAATAATATTAATCAAATAGCCAGAAGCATAAATTATTCGAATTTAATAACGGAAGTTGAATTAAATGAGTTGAGAAAAGGTATAGAAGAGTTAATAGTAGAAGTGGAGAAAGATTTTCTTATCCAATCTGAAAAATTGAGGAAATTTTATGGTCATCACTAAACACTTTGCGATACATGGAAAAAATTATCGTAGTAAATTAATTAAATATATTTTGAATCCAAGTAAAACAAAAAACCTAACACTAGTTTCAGATTTTGGTATGAGAAATTATTTAGATTTTCCAAGTTATAAAGAACTAGTGAAGATGTACAATGATAATTTTTTAAGTAATGATACTCTTTATGAATTTCGTCATGATAGGCGAGAAGTAAATCAACGAAAAATTCATTCTCATCACATCATTCAGTCCTTTTCTCCAGATGACCATCTTACTCCCGAACAAATCAATCGGATTGGTTATGAGACAGTTAAAGAGTTGACAGGAGGTAGATTTCGTTTCATTGTAGCAACTCATGTCGATAAAGATCATATCCACAATCACATCATCCTAAATTCAATTGATCAGAATTCTGATAAAAAGTTTCTATGGGATTATAAGGCAGAACATAATCTACGAATGGTTTCTGATCGTCTTTCAAAAATTGCAGGGGCAAAAATTATAGAAAATCGTTATTCGCATCGTCAGTATGAAGTTTATCGCAAAACAAATTACAAATATGAAATAAAACAACGAGTATATTTTCTAATCGAGAACTCGAAAAATTTTGAAGATTTCAAGAAAAAAGCAAAAGCTTTACATTTGAAAATTGATTTTAGACACAAGCATGTTACTTTTTTTATGACTGATTCAAATATGAAACAAGTCGTACGTGATAGTAAATTGAGTAGAAAACAACCTTATAATGAAACTTATTTTAAGAAAAAGTTTGTTCAAAGGGAAATCATAAACATCTTAGAATTTTTACTTCCGAAAATGAAGAATATGAATGAATTGATTCAACGAGCAGAATTTTTTGGATTAAAAATAATTCCGAAAGAAAAACATGTTCAATTTGAATTTGATGAGATTAAGATTTCAGAGCAGGAATTGGTAAAAGCTAATCTGTATAGTGTTAGTTATTTTCAAGACTATTTTAATAACAAAAATGAAACTGTTGTCTTAGATAAAAAAAATTTAGTTGAACTTTACAATGAAGAAAAGCTAATTAAAGAAAAAGAGTTGCCGACAGAAGAGGTGGTATGGAAATCCTATCAAGATTTCAAGAGAAATAGGGATGCTGTTCATGAGTTTGAGGTAGAGTTGAATCTTAATCAAATAGAAGAAGTAGTAGACGATGGAATTTACATTAAGGTACAGTTTGGTATCCGACAAGAAGGACTTATTTTTGTACCAAATATTCAGATCAATATGGAAGAAGAAAAAGTTAAAGTATTTCTCAGAGAAACTAGTTCTTACTATGTATACCATAAAGATTCAGCAGAAAAAAATCGCTTTATGAAAGGTAAAACTTTGATTAGACAATTTAATCTTCAGTATGAACCACAGTATATGTATAGAAGAATTCCTCTTAGCAAAATTAAAGAAAAAATAGAACAATTAGATTTTCTTATATCTGCGGAAAATAGTCCGAATGATTTTGAAGATATAACAAATGATTTCATTGCCCAAATATCATATCTAGAGAATATGATTGAACAAGTCCAAAATAAAATTGATGATTTAACTAATTTAGAGGAAGTATTGTTGAATAATACGGCAAATATTTCTAGCAATTTAGAAAATAGTATTCAAGGTAAAAGTTCAGTAGATACAATAGAGAAGGATTTATACATATATAAAGGAAAGATTGAAACACTGAAGGAACAACATAGGGAAGCAATAAATTTATTTGAAATGTTTAATAAAACAATAAAGAAATATAAGGAAAAACAAAATATGAAATCTATTAAGGAAAATGAGATACATTTAGAGTAAACAGTTTACTAAAAAGTATATATAGAATAGTTTCATGTGCCAATTTGTCACATATTTAAAAATAAGAAAATAACTATATTATACTTGTTTTAGGAGACATTGGATGTTGAAAAGGATTAGAGATTTACGCGAGGATGATGATTTGACACAAGAATATGTTGCAAAAACAATCTTAAATTGTACAAGATCAGCGTATTCTAAAATGGAATCAGGTACCAGGTTAATCTCTATAGATGACCTTATCAAACTTGCAGATTTTTATAATGTAAGTTTAGATTACCTTGTAGGTCGAGTGGATAATAAAGAAGACCATTACTCCAAAAAGTAGTAGGTTAAGAAAGCACATTGACAATTGAATAGTCCAAAATGGTACTTTCCTCATTTGTGGAGCAGTTTTGAATGGCTCGCCATGATAAGAGCGACATTAAAACCATCAATAAAATAGAGCGATACTTTATATGCCATGATACAAATGATATACAATGATACTTCTGACCGTTCAGGCTGCCAACGTAAAAGAGCAGCAAGTGAAATTCTTATGATGACTTCATCAGTCATGCCATGGAGGAAATTGATAAAAGATAAAAGGGAAGTGATTTTTTGAAATCAAATTTAGAAAATTATATAGTCGAGCTAGAGATGCTAAATCTATTATTCTTAAAAAAACTTATTAGCGAAAAAGAATATGAAAAAATAAAGCTGAAACTGCGTAAAATATACACAAATTAGCTGACCTTTTTTATTGGTTGCGGTAAAATAAATGCAGAGAAATAGGAGGTTAAGCCATGTCAAATAACGTTGAAATTATAAAAGCAAATCCTTTAGTAACTAGAAGAAATGATAATAGTGGTTCTTTATCGAGGAGAGTAGCAGCATATTGTCGTGTTAGTTCCGATAGTGATGATCAAAAAAATAGCTATGATTCTCAAGTTCGTCATTATAGAGAGTATATATCACAGCACCAAGATTGGATTTTGGTTGACATTTATGCTGATGAAGGGATTTCAGGAACTCAAGTTGGAAAAAGACAAGATTTTCAAAGATTGATTTCAGATTGCCTTGATGGAAAAATAGACTATATCATTACCAAAGCCATTGCTCGCTTTGCTAGAAATACATTAGATACTCTCAAATATGTTCGTTTGCTCAAAGATAAACAAATTGGTGTATTTTTCGAAGAAGAAAATATTGATACTTTAACTATGGATGGTGAGTTACTATTGACGATATTAAGTTCAGTGGCTCAACAGGAAGTTGAAAATACATCTGCCCATGTTAAAAAAGGTTTAAAAATGAAGATGCAACGTGGAGAACTTATTGGTTTTCAAGGTTGTCTTGGTTATGACTATAATCAAGATACAAAGTCGATATCAATAAATGAAAAAGAAGCCAAGATAGTACGTTATATTTTTGAACGATACATTGATGGTATTGGGGGTAGGGCAATAGCTAGAGAACTTGATGAACTAGGTTATAAAACTCCGAGAGGTCTTGATCACTGGCAAGATACAACAGTTTTAGGAATTATTAAAAACGAGAAGTATAAAGGTGATATTCTAATGGGAAAAACTTTCACTGTTGACCCCATTAGTAAGAGACGTTTAATAAATTTCGGTGAAGAAGATAAATACTACATTAAAAATAATCATGATGCAATAATTAGTCCAGAAATTTTTACACAGGCGCAAGAAATTCGATTACGGAGATCAGGAAACAAAAAAACTATAGCAAATACAAAAGGTAAACGAGAAAGATATTCAAGAATGTACCCTTTTAGCAGTAGATTAGAATGTGGTTTTTGTGGTACTGTTCTGTCTAGAAGAAGTTGGCACTCTAGTTCAGAGTACAAAAAGATTATTTGGCACTGTACAACATCTATAAAGAGAGGTAAAAAGCATTGCACTCATAGTAAAGGGATAGAGGAAAAAGCAATAGAAAATGCTTTTTTACAGAGCTACCAACAGTTGTTTTATGAAAATAATAACCTAACTGAAGACTTTCTTGAAATTATAAAAGAAGAGCTTACTGATGATACCTTAAAAGTGGAGTTGAATAAGATAGTAAGTAAATTAAATTCGTTGTACAAAAAAGAAGAAAAATTAGTTTCAATGAATCTAGATGGAAAAATAAGTGATTCTGTATATGAAGATAAATTCAATCAAATACAAATTGAGAAAGAAAAACTTTTAGAAGAAAAAGTAAACTTAGAAGTAACTTTAAAATCAGAAGTTGATATAAAAAGTAGATTAGAAAATTTTAAAGAAATTTTAAATTCACAAAAGACTTTGACGGAGTTTGACAAGGACATTTTTGAAAGTATCGTTGAAAAAATCATAGTAGGCGGAATAAATTCTGATGGAGAAATTGATCCAGCAATGTTGACTATAATTTTTAAAACAGGAGATTCTTCGACTAAAGATGCAAAATCTTACAAATCTAAAAGGAAGAATGCTAAAATAGATAATGATAAATTGTGTTTTAATGCCGTAACCGATGACGAAAAAAAGTGTACAAATAAAGAAAACAGCGCATGTTGAGGCGGTAAGTTTGCTAGTCAAGGAGTAAAACGACGAAGATTAGCATTTACTTCCGCCCATGCGATAGCTGTCCGTGATTGACAAGTGCTAGCACGCAGACAGAACGGAGATAGCGAACCGCTGAGTGTGTCGCTCTGCTCGTAAAAGCTTAGAAACCTTTGAACGAAAGGGATAATGAAAGCCTTGATTGCAAGGCTTTTTGCTTTATGGTGGGTAAGTATCAGAGTGAGAAAATTTTTGGAATGAGTAGAAGTGATAGCTAGAAATTATCAGTTTCTATTTCCATTTACCCTGTGGGTACGTGTTTGTTTCCATTGACAAGGAGTTTGTGGGAATAGAAATGTACCCACCTTGTTTGAATCAAGTGAAGTGTAGTTGAAGGAAATCTGTTGAAAGCAATACTTCATTTTACCGAATAAGTAATAATTTAGGCAACTTCAAATCGATTAAAAAAAACTATTTTAAAGGTTAAGAGTAGACAAAAATTGTCCACTCTTTTTTGCAAACTCAATTTATCAATAAATGAAATGAGGGAATGTAAAATGAAATATTTTGAGGTTGAGTTAGAAAATCCTGATGAATTTTTAAAACTACAAACAGAAGATTTTGTGAAAGCTAATCGCTTGCTACTAAGGAAGATAATCCAGAGCGTTACAGTCTATGAAGAAAACTTCGTCATATCCTTTAAATCTGGCATCGAATTGGAAGTATGAGTCTCATTCCATAACTTTTATATTGAACATATCATCTTGTTGTGTTATACTATAAATTGATATAAACAAAGATGTAGGAGGAACCGAAACTATGACAGCCTCAATGCGTTTAAGATAAGCTGGCAATAAAAAAAGCAGAATCTATACCCGATGATAGGCTTTTTTGTTGTGCTTATTTATACGATATTGAGCATTCATTAGTTACGGTGAGGATATTGGTTATTTAACTATACCTTTATTTAACTATGTCTTTAATATGAATGTTTCCAAATTGTATGTATGCAGACCAAAAGCCACATTGTGGGGTTTGGCCTGCATTTTTTATTGCCTAGAATGCTATTCAAAATAGAAATTCAAGCAAAATAATATGCAGGAGATAATATAAATGGAAAAATACAACAATTGGAAACGAAAATTTTATGCAATATGGGCAGGGCAAGCAGTATCATTAATCACTAGTGCCATCCTGCAAATGGCGATTATTTTTTACCTTACAGAAAAAACAGGATCTGCGATGGTCTTGTCTATGGCTTCATTAGTAGGTTTTTTACCCTATGCGATTTTGGGACCTGCCATTGGTGTGCTAGTGGATCGTCATGATAGGAAGAAGATAATGATTGGTGCCGATTTAATTATCGCAGCAGCTGGTGCAGTGCTTGCTATTGTTGCATTCTGTATGGAGCTACCTGTCTGGATGATTATGATAGTATTGTTTATCCGTAGCATTGGAACAGCTTTTCATACCCCAGCACTCAATGCGGTTACACCACTTTTAGTACCAGAAGAACAGCTAACGAAATGCGCAGGCTATAGTCAGTCTTTGCAGTCTATAAGCTATATTGTTAGTCCGGCAGTTGCAGCACTCTTATACTCCGTTTGGGATTTAAATGCTATTATTGCCATCGACGTATTGGGTGCTGTGATTGCATCTATTACGGTAGCAATTGTACGTATACCTAAGCTGGGTAATCAAGTGCAAAGTTTAGAACCAAATTTCATAAGGGAGATGAAAGAAGGAGTTGTGGTTCTGAGACAAAACAAAGGATTGTTTGCCTTATTACTCTTAGGAACACTATATACTTTTGTTTATATGCCAATCAATGCACTATTTCCTTTAATAAGCATGGAACACTTTAATGGAACGCCTGTGCATATTTCTATTACGGAAATTTCCTTTGCATTTGGGATGCTAGCAGGAGGCTTATTATTAGGAAGATTAGGGGGCTTCGAAAAGCATGTATTACTAATAACAAGTTCATTTTTTATAATGGGGACCAGTTTAGCCGTTTCGGGAATACTTCCTCCAAATGGATTTGTAATATTCGTAGTTTGCTGTGCAATAATGGGGCTTTCGGTGCCATTTTATAGCGGTGTGCAAACAGCTCTTTTTCAGGAGAAAATTAAGCCTGAATATTTAGGACGTGTATTTTCTTTGATCGGAAGTATCATGTCACTTGCTATGCCAATTGGGTTAATTCTTTCTGGATTCTTTGCTGATAAAATCGGTGTAAATCATTGGTTTTTACTATCAGGTATTTTAATTATTGGCATTGCTATAGTTTGCCAAATGATAACTGAGGTTAGAAAATTAGATTTAAAATAAACAATATTGGAGGAAATGTTATGGAATTAATATTAAAAGCAAAAGACATTCGTGTGGAATTCAAAGGACGCGATGTTTTAGATATAAATGAATTAGAAGTATATGATTATGACCGTATTGGTTTAGTAGGAGCAAATGGTGCTGGAAAAAGCACTTTACTCAGGGTACTTTTAGGAGAATTAACTCCCCCAGGATGTAAAATGAATCGTCTGGGTGAACTTGCCTATATTCCCCAGTTGGACGAAGTAACTCTGCAGGAGGAAAAAGATTTTGCACTTGTAGGCAAGCTAGGTGTTGAGCAATTAAATATACAGACTATGAGCGGTGGTGAAGAAACAAGGCTTAAAATAGCACAGGCCTTATCGGCACAGGTTCATGGTATTTTAGCGGATGAACCTACGAGCCATTTAGACCGTGAAGGAATTGATTTTCTAATAGGACAGCTAAAATATTTTACAGGTGCACTGTTAGTTATTAGCCATGACCGCTATTTTCTTGATGAAATAGTAGATAAAATATGGGAACTGAAAGATGGCAAAATCACTGAGTATTGGGGAAACTATTCTGATTATCTTCGTCAGAAAGAGGAAGAACGTAAGAGCCAAGCTGCAGAATACGAACAATTTATTGCGGAACGTGCCCGATTGGAAAGGGCTGCGGAGGAAAAGCGAAAACAGGCTCGTAAAATAGAACAGAAGGCAAAAGGTTCTTCAAAGAAAAAAAGTACTGAAGACGGAGGGCGTTTAGCTCATCAAAAATCAATAGGAAGTAAGGAAAAAAAGATGTATAATGCTGCTAAAACCCTAGAGCACAGGATTGCGGCCTTAGGAAAAGTAGAAGCTCCGGAAGGCATTCGCAGAATTCGTTTCAGGCAAAGTAAAGCATTGGAGCTCCATAATCCATACCCTATAGTCGGTGCAGAAATTAATAAAGTATTTGGGGATAAGGCTCTGTTTGAAAATGCATCTTTTCAAATTCCGTTAGGAGCAAAAGTGGCGTTAACTGGTGGTAATGGAATCGGAAAAACAACTTTAATCCAAATGATCTTAAACCATGAAGAAGGAATTTCTATTTCGCCTAAGGCAAAAATAGGTTACTTTGCACAGAATGGTTACAAGTACAACAGTAATCAGAATGTTATGGAGTTTATGCAGAAGGATTGTGACTACAATATATCAGAAATTCGTTCAGTGCTAGCATCTATGGGGTTCAAACAGAACGATATTGGAAAAAGTTTATCTGTTTTAAGCGGTGGAGAAATTATAAAATTGTTGCTTGCTAAAATGCTCATGGGTAGATATAACATCCTAATAATGGATGAACCCAGTAACTTCCTTGACATACCAAGTTTAGAGGCTTTGGAAATACTAATGAAGGAGTACACCGGAACTATCGTGTTTATCACCCACGATAAACGATTACTCGAAAATGTAGCAGATGTAGTTTATGAAATTAGAGATAAGAAAATAAATCTGAAACATTAAATTTAAGGTAGTCGCTGGTCAGTATAGTCTGTTCTGGTTGGCGACTCCATTGTTAAAGAGTATAAAGACTTTAGATTTTATGAATATTAAAAATAGGAACAGTCAATTGAACTGCTCCTATTTTTCTGCTAAATATATTGTAGTTTTCTTATATGTATAATGATAGATTAGCGGATTCTCATCTACGGTACTTACTTCAAATATGAAGAAGTGATCGCGGTTATCTCTGGACTTTTCCTTATTGAGGACAAAGTAATTCTTACGTGAAGTCGCCATTGTTTTTAGGATATCATCAGTTAGGAAGGTCAATGGAATATTCATGTTAGAGTAGCGGTAGAAGTCACGTTCAAAATCTTGGTAGCTCTCGCTATAATAGTCCATTTGTAGGTGATTACGCTGAAACTCAAGCTGATTCATAGAGCACCTCCTCGACAAGTTCAATACTAATAATGTCTTTTAATTTCAAATTGATGTGACCTGTTGTAGTTTTTATCAAAATGAAATCTTTGGTCAGACTTGGTATTGTTCCAGTGTAGGAAACACGCTTGTTTTTTTCAATCACTTGAATGCGTGTGAGTAGCTGCCCGGCGTATACTTGACTGAGGAGTAATAATTTCTTCTCTAGTGATAAGTCAGACATGTACGTTACTTTGTTTGTATCATCAGAGAGTGCTGATGCATGTTCAGATAGGAAAAAGCCCATCCATTTTTGCATCTTTGTATCCTGGTACTCTCTTGCTGACTGAAATGGTAAGGATGAACGGTCAATCATTTTAATCCCTCCAATCCACCAGCGGAATGACCGCCAATAAGTTTACTGCGTTCAATATTTTAGGAACCTTCAGTTAGGACGGTTCCTTTTTGTATGGCTAAAAAGCCAAACTGTTCTCTGACAACATCAATAGCTGTCTGAAGTCTATTTTCTTTTTCAATTTCTTCTACATCATGCAAAATGAGGACAACCCTTTTACTACCAAGGTGTTCTGTGCAGAATGCGGTTCAGCTTTTGGACGTAAGAACTGGACGACCAGTCGTGGCAAACGTAAAGTTTGGCAGTGTAACAACCGTTATAAGGTAAAGGGACAGATTGGTTGTCAGAATAACCATATCGATGAGGGAACACTAGAGAAAGCTGTAATGATGGCAGTTAAACTACTGAGTGAGAATATGGATTTGTTGCATGGAAAGTGGAATAAGATCTTGGAAGAAAACCAGTTATTAGAAAAGCATTACAGTGTGTTACTGGCTGAATTGATAAATAAGGAGTGTTGGGAATATGATTCCTTTGAGATGTGTCAGGTACTAGATAGTATTTTGATTTCGGAGGATGGACAGATAACCGTTAGATTTTTGGAAGGAACAGAAGTTGATTTATAAGGCTGTAGGCATAGTATAGTTCACTATGTTTGCAGCCTTTTTTCTTGTTTAGTGGTATAATTATATGTAGGATTTTTTTAATATCGGTTACTTTTTATGAATTAACCAAAAAACTAAAATGGAGTTGTTTTATAATGAGATATTCTGAAGAAGCATTACAATCATGGATTAAGCCGTTATCTGCCACTGAAGAAACACGGGTTGAAAATACTATTGGAATGATTAAAGATGCAATAGAAAGGAGTGGGCTCTCTTCAAAGTATGAATATGAAATTTTTGCCCAAGGTTCTTATGCAAATAATACGAATGTAAAGAAAAATAGCGACATTGATATCTGTATCATGGTGAAATCTTTATTTTATTGTGAGTATGTAGATGGGTTATCGGACCTAGACTATAATTACTCTAGTAGCAGCACCAATGCTAATGTATTTAAAAACGAAGTGATTAAAGCGTTAATTTCAAAATTTGGTGCAGAATCAGTTTCTATTGGCAATAAGTGTATCAATATTAATTCTAACTCATATCACGTAAATGCAGATGTAGTCCCATGTTTTCAATATCGAAATTATAGATATATTGGTAGCAGGTCATCTGAAAAATTTGTTGAAGGCATCAAATTTTTTACCTCAAACGGAAATTATGAAGTAATTAATTATCCTAAAGTTCATATACAAAATGGTATCTCTAAGAATAAATCTACTCACTATAAATATAAATATTTAGTTAGGATTATGAAGCATATTAAGAACGAGATGCAGGAGCTAGGATTGACAAACGAACGCATTTCTTCATATTTGATAGAATGTTTGGTCTGGAATATACCTGAACAGATGTTTTTCAATAGTAATAGCTACACAGGGTTGTTACAGCAAGCGTTATATTACATAGTGTCTCAAGTGAATTTAAATTGGGTTGAAGTAAGTGGAATGTATTACCTTTTTCGTTCAGAGCAGAAATGGAATTTACAGGATACAAAAACTTTTTTAGTTAGAATGATTGAATTTTTGGATTATAAATAAAACTTATGAATGAACAGCAGAAAAAATTTTTGAATATTACAATATGGGTTTTTGCAATTTGCTTGTTATTAAGATTGTTAATAAGTGGCCAAGAGATTGCAGTGAATCTTAAATCTGATATTTTGGCATTGGTATATTCAGCCATTGGGTATATTGGTGAAGCTATATCAGTTACAGCAATTATTATGGCTATTTTTGAAAAAACAGCATGGCGGTGGCCATTACTATCTAAGATTCATAATGTTCCAATTTTATTTGCGAATTATGTAGGTAGTTTCAAGACGGACTATGATCAGAATGAAAGAAATTGTGAACTTACTATTGAACAGTCATTTACGACTATTAAAGTTAAGTTTAAAACGGGTGAAAGTTCGAGCCATAGCATTACAGCATCAATTATCAATGATAATGGAACACAAAAATTAATTTATACATATTTAAATAGCCCAAGGGCTGAATTGCAAAGTCCTATACATTATGGGACGGTAATTCTTGATATTGATAATCCAAATCAACTAGAAGGAAATTATTATACTAATCGAGGAACCAAAGGTTCAATGAGTTTTGAGATAAACAACCCTTCTCGCTAGTTGGATTTGTAAAGATTTAAATAAAGAAAGAAGAACTAACTATCGGAAACTTGGCATAGATGTAACAATACTGTATATTAACGAAGCCGTAAATACTCGCATTAGTTACGTTTAATAGTTTAATACGGATATTCAGCAGCTTTGATTTCGTTTCACAGTATAGGTAGTAACCGTCAAGACATGTGGAGGCGGTAGTTTTGATGTCAAAAGTTGCAACCAGTGAATAAATGAAGTGTAGAAAATAAAGGCTTGTTCAATTCAATATATAATGAATTACCGGCACCCAAACCAAAGAAAAAGAAATAATTAAATTAGAAGTTGAAGGGGGGAAGAATGAGAATCGGAGTTATTCAAGCAAGTTCGCAAGCGACCAAAAATCAAATAATCTATGATGCTGTATTAAAGTATGCTCCAAAGAAATCTGAGGTTATAAATTTTGGCTGTACGATGGAAGAAAATGAAAAATACTCGTATATAGAAATTTCTATTCTTATAGGTATCTTGTTGGCAAGTAGGACAGTTGATTTCGTTGTTACGGGCTGTTCTTCCGGACAAGGAATGATGCTTGCTTGTAATAGTATGCCTGATGTCATTTGCGGATATGCACCTACACCGAATGATGCCTATTTATTTGCTCAGATTAATAATGGAAATGCGATATCATTACCATTAGGTGAAAATTATACATGGTCAGGTACTGAAAATCTTGAAAAAACAATAGAAGCTCTTTTCTCAGAGCCATTTGGGCAAGGATACCCTAAAAGTGAGGCAGAGAGAAAGATAAGAGATGCCGAGCAACTTAAAGAGATAAGAAGCATCGGACAGCTTCAGTTTAAAGAATTCGTAAATATACTAGATATATCATTGCTTGAATCAATCAAAAGGAAACAGGATGTAATTCAGAATGTAAAGGCGTATGGGAAGAAAGAAATAGCTGATTTAATAAAATGAGCAAATCACAGTTTGTCGGGGTAATACCTTTTAACGATAACCTTATGCTATCGTCAAAAGGTTTATAGACATGTTCCCACATACATACATGATCACTTGGCATACATAGTGTTCACTCGTTTTATGTCAAGTGTGTGGTAATGCTTTTAAGAGCTGATTGAACAAGGAAAATTAGCTAGTGAAAGTCCTACAGTAAGGAGTTTAAACATGAAATTCCATGAATTTGGTGATAAGAATTTGCCTCCTATTTTACTGATACATGGTGGTGGCAGTTCTTGGTGGAATTATCTTCGTCAAGCACGAATCCTGTCAGAAGAATACCGTATTATTCTACCCACTTTGAATGGCCACGGAGAGGAATATCAACTTGATTATGTTTCTACTGAAGATTCTGCTTTGGAGATTCTAGACTATATCAAAGCAAACTGTGGTGGGAAATTGTTTGCAATCGGTGGTGTTTCACTTGGTGGTCAAATTGCCATGGAGCTTTTGTCTTTAGACAGTGAAATTGCTGAGAAGGCCATCATAGAGGGAAGCCTCTGTATTCCTCAACCAAGGTTAGCTAAAATCAGCATCTTTCTAGTGTCTCTATTTGGTAAACTGATGTTCAATAAATTCTCTTGCAAACTTCAGTTAAGTATGATGAACAAACTCTATCCTAAACTGGCCTATCCAGAGGAAATAAAAGCTTATTATTTGGAGGATCTGCCAAGGACACCTGTCAAAACATTGGTAACCATTTACAAAAACTATATGGGGCGTTACAAGCTGAAAGATATGATTTCTGCTAGCAAGGCTCAGGTTCTGTATATCTATGGTGAAAAAGAATTGAACTGTGTCAAAGCATCGGCGAAATTATTTCAGCAGCTACATCCAAATACGATTTTGTATGAAGCAAAGGGCTATAATCACGGCTATTTGTCAGCTTACCTACCTCAAGAGTGGATTGATTTGGTGGCACCATTTTTAAAGAGTGAACCATTGGGAATGTGTAATAAATCTGATATGACACAAGGAGGAATCTGATGCTAGGAGCA
Organism: Streptococcus mitis; assembly: GCF_002096755.1. Taxonomy (GTDB): domain Bacteria; phylum Bacillota; class Bacilli; order Lactobacillales; family Streptococcaceae; genus Streptococcus; species Streptococcus mitis_AC. The sequence goes on along the minus strand of NZ_NCVF01000024.1, from coordinate 156,131 downwards.
ATTATTGGAGATATTGTCGGTTCTGTTTACGAATGGAACAATATCAAAACAAAGGACTTTCCTTTATTTCGTAAAGACTGCTTTTTTACAGATGATACGGTTATGACCTGTGCTGTTGCAGAAGCGATTATGAACGGGGGACAAAAAGACGACTTCATTGACGCGATGAAGAAATATGGCAGAATGTATCCGAATGCTGATTACGGTGCTCGGTTTAATGCATGGCTAAATAGCGATAACCGTGAGCCTTATAATAGCTTTGGGAATGGATCAGCTATGCGTGTTTCTCCATGTGCTTGGGTCATGGACTGTGGTTTTTATGCGAGAACTGGTATGTGGCCATCATCTAGAGGACTTGCGTGTCTTTCTGCAGAGGTAACCCATAATCATCTAGAAGGTATTAAAGGTGCAATGGCTACAGCTGATGCTATTTTTCTATGTCGTTTTTACTTTGGTGGTTATTGTAGAGAATACGAGCAATCAATTAACGACAATCCTACGGAGTGTAAAAGACGGATTAAGGATTATATAGAGAAGGAATACGGCTACAATCTATCTCAAACTTTAGATGAAATCCGTCCTAACTATCGTTTTAACGAAACATGTCAGGAAACTGTCCCTCAAGCCATTATCGCCTTTCTTGAGAGTACAGATTTTGAAGATGCGATAAGAAATGCCATCTCACTTGGTGGCGACAGTGATACACTCGCAGCAATCACTGGCAGCATAGCCGAGGCAGCTTATGGTATTCCTGATTGGATAAAGGATAAGGCCTATTCTTACTTGGATGCCCCCTTAAAAGATGTAGTTATGCGATGGGAGCTTTACATAGCAGGAAAATGATGGTTTAGTTAAGTAGAAAGGTGGCACCGATGGAATTACTTGATAAGTATAAAAAAGAAAATGTTATAGACGTTATCACTAATATTTTAAAGGCTATTCACCTGAAAAAATATGAAGACATTATGAATTATGTCGATGAATCAGAGATTGATGATTTAAATGAATTCTTTGGTTATGTTGAAAAGACATTGGAATTGAATGATTTTGACACGATTGATGAGTATGGTGTGGAATGTCATTTCAATCCGACTTATGAGTATTCCCAATTGGAGATTTATGATTATGATGACCAGACTGGCTTTGCTGTTGATTATGATTTGACTTCAAATTCTGAATTAGTAGATATGGTGTTGCAAGTAGAGTTTCTATATACCGATAATGGCTATACAGTAAGATTTCTTAATGTCGATCCTGGTTAGGAGAAGTTTAACAAGCAATATCCTTAATACACTATTTATACAGGCATTTAAGATTTTCTTGAATGTCTTTTTTGTGCAAGAGTAAGGTTAAAGTTTTTAAAACTATTAAGTTTTCCTATCAATATCTTGAATGTCTTTAAATGAAATTTATGAATGAATCTAAATGGTTATAGAAAGTCATTTTCAGTATGTTCATGCTATAATAGTCTTAGACTTTGTATTTTTGGAGAAATAAATGAAAAAATATAAGCATTTATTATGGCTTGCAGGCTTGGTAATCATTCTGGTATCGCTGTTTTCATTGAATGGATGTAGTTTGGGTGGTGAAACCATTCCCAAAAACAGGACAAAAGAACAGTACGAATTCGAAAAAACGTTTGAGCCCATGTTTAAATTTTTAGAACAAGACAAGAAGGACTTTACTGTACTAAAGTCATACACTAGTGATATTTATATAAAAAATCAAGCTGAAGTCAAAAAGTACGAAGTGGACTTAGATATTAATCAAGCTGACATTAAAGGTGATTACACAATAACACTTGGCGAGGATAAAGAAACTGTTCCAGTTACTTACTCTAATGGTAAACTAAATTATGAGTCTGAGATAAATCCTTTATTTGATGAGGAAGTTTTAAATTTAATAGTTTCAAGAGCTTATTTCGCTTCCTTAGATGTGGAAAAAACATTTAAGAGCGCAGAAACTGAATTGAGTGATATTATTTACCAGTCAGAAAATCAATCTGAGTTATATAAAAAAATAGTGGAAAAGTATAACCTTCCTTCTGACACAAAACTTTCAGTTAGTCTTGGATATGCTTACTATGACAGATACGATATTCTACTAAGTATAGAATCTAAAGAAAAATTGGTTCAAATCAGTGCTGCAATTTATTTAGTGAAAGGAAAGTGAATTTATAAATTCGATTGAGAAAAGCAACCTCCGAGTTGAAATGTCAGTAATCTTATCGAAAGTTGTTTAGGATTAAAAATGTCACAATTTAAGGAATTCGAGAAGCTGAATAAGAATTTATTAAATTAGCTAGAAAGTGTTTGGGTGGTAAATGTGAAAATTAATTTTAGAGGATTAGATGTTGCTTATTTTGATGTGTTAGAGATGGGAGAGAAAAAGTACGTTCTTGATTCCAACTCCACAACACCAAAGAGTTATTATTGGGGACTTTCCCCTGAAACTCTTGAAGTTGATTTGATAGAACTTGATAGTCAGAATAAAAATTTTGATAAAAAAATTAAGATGGGTCCTTCAGGAATGCGTATGGTAGGTATTGGTTTTAGCCTTCTTTTGTATAGAGTAGTAACATCAATTTCTAGATATTATGATATTAGTCATAATCTATATTTAAAAGTATCTTTATTTCCTATATCTATTTTGGTAGCTTATATTGTCTATCAAAGTATTTTAATGAAATCGAGGAAGGAGATTTCAAGTCGTTTATCGAAGGAAAAGAAGAGGTTTAAAATAGTCTTTCAGAATAATAAGAAAAAAAGACAATTCCATGCCTATCTATTTCTCATTTTACATACAATTGCTTTCTCTATTTATATGGGAGAAGATGATGGAACAGAAGCTGCAATTCTAGTCTTGAATGGTTTGTTGGCCTATCTATTTATTTGGATTGAATCCGGCGTTATTCCATTGACTTATGCTTATCAAAAGAAATACCTAGAATTTAAAGAACTGAAAAAGCTATAATGTAACTTATAACAAAATTCAGAAAGTATTTAGGTGGTAATTTTGGAAATTAATGTTAAAGAAACGAAGTATTTTTGTCATCAACTTGTAGAACTAAATGGGAAAAAATATATATTAGATGCCAGTTCAATGACTCCTAAATTCTACTATTGGGGTGTTCCAACGGAGGAATTAACGGTTGAGATGGCGGAACTTAACAGAGAGGATATCAATTTTAGTACACCGATTAATAAGTTTAAAGCTTCATATGTGGCAATCATTGTCCAACCGCTTATAGGCATTGTTTATTCTTTATTGAAAACTTTTTTTAAAGAGTACAATATTAGCCAACAGATAATTTTAAAATTAGTAGTATTTTGCGCATCCATACTATTCTCCTACTTGATTTTTTATTTTACAAGAGAGAAAGATCGTAAAAATGTTAAAGCTATACTGCCTTCTTCTAGTAGAAGATATGAGATGATTTTTAAACCAATATCTACAAGAAAGCAAGTTTTTGACGCCTATATTTTTAAAGTTCCTATAATAGCTTGTTTAGTTCTCTATTTGTCAATTAATGATGGAGGAGAAGGGATTGTTCTCGTTATCAATAGTATTATCACATTTTTCCTTCTAACAATTGACTTTGGCAAGGTTCCCATTCTTTCCGAATATAAGATTAGAAATGTCACATTTGAAGGAATTAGAGAAATTAAATAAAGCCTTTGATTCAAGTATTAAATTCACTCAGAAAGTGTTTGGATGGTAAATGATTAATTTGAAGTTCAAGAATGCTAATACGATGGCGTATAGTATTGTAGAAATAGAAAATAAAAAGTATATTATGGACTTAGGTTCAATGAAAGGGAAACGCTATTTTCTCGGATTGATGCCTAACTTAATCACTCTTGATATGATTGAGTTAACTCCCTCTGATGATAGTTTTGAAATTAAGTCTAAAACAAAGATAGGAACAACTACTATATCTATTATGGTACAACCATTTGTAGCTCTACTATATAGAGCTATGGAATCAGCTTTTATTAGTATGGGATTGAGTCAACAGATATTTACGAAGAGTATACTATTTGTCTTGTCTATGCTCCTTGCATACTTAGGAGCTGTTTATTATGAAAAAAATTCTCGACGTAACGCATTATCAAAAATACCAGAGAAAAGCAAACGTTATAGAGTCAAGTTTAAACCAAATGGTAAAAGAAATCCTGTATTATTGTTCGGCTTTTTATTGAATATTATTTGTTTTGGATTTTTTATGGGTATTAATGATGGTGCTGAAGGAGCAGTTTTAGTTATAAATGGATTGATATCAACATTTTTCTTTTTTATAGCTAGAATGCCGACAATTAGTTCTTCATGTAGGAACAAGGAATTAATACCAGTTGAAATAGAAGGAATCTAATGTCATAATTTCGAAATAATAACATCTTTTTGTGAATCTAGAAAACAAGAGACATTATGTTTAAATCCAATAAATGGCTGTACTTTTTATTATCCATTCCTTTTCGCTTCTTTTTTAACATTTCTAAGCTATGGGAATTTTCTTCTTAACAACAACGGAAAATTTGTCCATGAAAATGAAAAGATTATCAAGAGTGCAATTATTACCTACCTGGAAGATGAGGAAAAACAATCAATAAATTTTATTAAACTTTTACCAAATACAGCTAGGGGAGGGTATGATAATGGTGGTGATGTGGGTGGAAGATAGCATATTCATTTTTCAGCCTATGTTAACGATAATCCTAAGCAGTCTTTAAAAGTGGAGTTGTATTTTACAGATGCAAGCATTTCACCTTTTACTTTGATTAAACCCGATCCCTTTAAAGACAAAAAGAAGAAGATGTCACGATGGTTTATAGGTGATATTGAGATTTTAGATGATCCTGCTAGGGATTGATTAAGAGAGAAAGAAAAGTTTCATAAAATTAAGAAAAGAGCCTAGTATGAAATCACATAGTTTGTTTTGTTTTAATGGAGTAATATCATTAACGTGTTCTCCCTTTATTGCTTATGCTTTTTTATATAGATGGGAGTTAAGGTTTATTAACGGTGCTCTTCGTTTTGTTGATAAGCCGGAATGGGCATTCTCAATGAACCTAATTAGTTTCATGTTTCTTTTTTGTGCTATACTTGCAATTTTCATTTATAAAAAAGAAGAAAATGGTCGTAAGAAAAGCTTTTTATTTCTCTTAGCGGCATCTATTACAGGTTTCGTACCGTTTCTCTCAATTTTTTCTGCAATTTTTGCATTCATTTCGGGAATATTGTATATAGATGACTTTAATAAATTAGCTAAAAAAATTAAGTAAGAAGTTAGCAACAATAAAACTTTGTTTTAAAAAGCTAAAGTGTAAAAAAATGTTATTTTCATTTTTTCTACTAGACAATATGCTTACCGTATCGTAGATTATTTTAATCTCCAGTACGTCATATTTCTCTTTTCTGTATTTTCATTGTATAATGAGAGTACATTTAGTTGCATACGACGAAATGTAAACATTTCTATTTAAAATTAAGGAGAAATTAATGAAAAAGGCAATGTTAATTATCAACCCTACCTCTGGTGGCGAGAAGGCTTTGGATTACAAAGAAAAGCTGGAAAATAAAGCAAAAGAATACTTTGAGCACGTAGAAACCAAAATTACTGAAAAAGCGCTTGATGCAACACATTTTGCTGAAGAAGCTTCTAGTGAGCAGTACGATGCAGTGGTTGTGTTTGGTGGAGATGGGACTGTCAACGAAGTCATTTCGGGTATTGCTGAGAGAGACTACATTCCTAAGTTAGGGATTATCCCAGGCGGTACGGGTAACCTCATTACAAAACTGTTGGAAATCAATCAAGACATCGATGGCGCGATAGATGAACTGGATTTTAATTTAACCAACAAGATTGATATCGGTAAAGCAAATGATAACTATTTTGGTTATATTTTTAGTATCGGTTCTCTGCCTGAGGCGATTCACAATGTTGAAATCGAGGACAAGACAAAATTCGGTATTCTAGCCTATGCTGTAAATACCATGAAGTCCGTTATGACGGATCAGGTCTTTAACATTAAGGTTGAGACAGAAAATGGAAATTATGTTGGTGAAGCTAGCCATGTTTTGGTTCTCTTGACAAATTACTTCGCTGATAAGAAAATCTTTGAAGAAAACAAAGACGGCTATGCCAACATTTTGATTCTAAAAGATGCTTCTATATTCTCTAAATTATCCGTTATTCCTGATTTACTAAAAGGAGATGTTGTCTCAAATGACAATATCGAGTATATCAGAGCGCGTAATATTAAGATCTCTTCAGATAGTGAATTGGAGTCAGATGTTGACGGCGATAAATCGGATAACCTACCTGTAGAAATCAAAGTCCTATCTCAGCGAGTAGAAGTATTTTCAAAACCGAAAGAGTAGAAGGTAAAAATTAGTTTATTATTCACAACGAAATTAAGTTCTATATCAACGATTGGAGGAGGAATGAATTCTCTATTTGATGAATTTCGAACAATTTGTTCTCAGTTAAACCAAGTCGGAATCACTCCGACGCTCATGGGGTCTTTGGGGGTTGAATACCGATCAAATGAAGAATGGAGGCCGTCTGACATTGACATTCATGTGCCTGGTGATCCTAGAGGTTGGGAAGCACCCGATCATCTCAGAATTTATGAGTGGGACAAGATAATGAAAGTGATGAAACACTTAGGCTACGCCTTAATAGATATTCATGAGCATGAATTCCAAAAAGATTGCCTGAGTGTTGAGTTTGGAAGTATCGATTCTTTACCTGATTTTGCAGGAGTTTCGGAATCGGATATAGAGCTGATTCATCTTGAGAACATCACTTTTCGCGTTCCAAGTTTAGAACAGTTTTTAAGTATTTACAAGGCTTCTTCCCAAGATTCTTATCGAAATGAGCACAATAACAATAAGGATTTTAAAAAAATTGAGTGGCTGGAAAGACATTTGTAAATCATCATTTGAAAAGTAGCAAGTTGTAAGACTGGCTGCTTTTTTATTTATAGAACCAAACCACTAGAATCTACGGACAAGCCTTGAAAATAAAATACGAAAGTAGTATACTAGAATCACAATTATGAAAACGTTTGCGTCTTAAATGCAACCAAGTAAATCAGGAGACAAATTGATGGAATTAAGCGCTATTTACCATAGGTCTGAGTCGGAGTTCGCCTATCTTTATAAGGATAAGAAGATTCATATTCGGATTCGAACTAAGAAAGGGGACATTGAAATCATCAACTTGCACTATGGGGACCCTTTTATTTTTATGGAGGAGTTTTATCAAGATACAAAGAAAATGGCCAAGATAACTTCTGATGCCATCTTTGATTATTGGCAGGCTGAAGTGTCAGTTGACTTTGCACGTATCCAGTATCTCTTTGAACTCACGGATACAGAAGGCCAGAGCATCTTGTATGGCGATAAAGGGTGCGTTGAAAATTCTCTAGAAAATCTTCATGCTATTGGAAATGGATTTAAGTTGCCTTATCTTCATGAGATTGATGCCTGCAAGGTTCCTGACTGGGTTTCAAATACGGTATGGTATCAGATATTTCCTGAGAGATTTGCCAACGGAAATGCTCTATTAAACCCAGAAGGGACTTTAGACTGGGATTCCTCTATCACACCTAATAGTGATGATTTCTTTGGTGGTGATTTACAGGGGATTATTGACTATCTGGATTACTTGCAAGACTTGGGTATTACTGGACTATATCTTTGTCCTATCTTTGAATCTACTAGCAATCACAAGTACAATACGACGGATTATTTCGAAATTGACCGTCATTTTGGAGACAAGGAAATCTTTCGAGAGCTGGTCGAGCAAGCGCATCAGCGAGGTATGAAAATCATGCTGGACGCTGTATTTAATCATATTGGTTCGCAATCTCCTCAATGGCAAGATGTTGTCAAAAATGGTGAGCAATCTGCTTATAAAGATTGGTTCCATATTCAACAATTCCCAGTGACGACTGAAAAACTTGCTAATAAGAGTGACTTACCCTATCATGCTTTTGGTTTCGAGGACTATTTGCCTAAGCTAAATACAGCTAATCCAGAGGTCAAGGACTATCTTTTAAAGGTTGCGACTTATTGGATTGAAGAGTTTGATATCGATGCTTGGCGTTTGGATGTGGCTAATGAGATTGACCATCAGTTTTGGAGGGATTTTCGTAATGCAGTTTTAGCTAAAAAGCCTGATCTTTATATCCTAGGAGAAGTCTGGCATACGTCTCAGCCTTGGTTAAATGGAGATGAGTTCCATGCGGTCATGAATTATCCTTTATCTGATAGTATCAAGGATTATTTCTTACGAGGGCTTAAGAAGACGGACCAATTCATCGATGAAATCAATGGCCAATCTATGTATTACAAGCAGCAGATTTCAGAAGTTATGTTTAATCTCCTAGATTCGCATGATACAGAACGAATCCTGTGGACTGCAAATGAAGACGTTCAACTGGTCAAATCAGCTCTAGCCTTTCTCTTTTTACAAAAGGGAACATCCTGTATTTATTACGGAACCGAGCTTTCCTTAACTGGCGGTCCAGACCCAGATTGTCGACGTTGTATGCCTTGGGAACGCGTATCAAGTGACAATAATATGCTGAACTTTATGAAGAAGCTAATCAAGATTCGTAAACATGCGTCATCAACCATTCAGCATGGCAAGTATAGCCTAAAAGAAATCAAACCAGATTTAGTAGCTCTGGAATGGAAATACAATGGCCAAATCTTCAAAGCAATCTTTAACCAATCAAAAGATGATTATCTTTTAGAGAAGGAAACCGTAGCATTAGCAAGCAATTGCCAAGAATTGGAAAATCAGCTTGTGATCTCTCCAAATGGATTTGTGATTTTTCATTAAAGAGCGACAGGAAAATTGTAGTATAGAGAAGACTTTACAAGCAGACTATTTGTCGTCTTGCTGCAATTGGTATATAATTTAACTTAAAGAAAATAGGAGGACTGACCGAATGGAATTAAAAGATTTTACAGAAAAAGAACAGGAAATGATTAAGAAGGGGCTTACGACGTCTAAGATTAGTGACAAGGAAACTGCTGAAAAGATTCTTGCGCTAGTACCACAAGACTTGATTAAGCGAATCCCATTTTTCGTCAGAAAACATGCTACGACACGTACGATTAAACGCATTTCAATTGAACACCCTGAACTCTACGCTGCAGCTCAAACAAGTGGTGAAATTCCAGAAAAAGAACGCGAAGAATTACGTCAGATTATCACGACTATCTTTGAACAAAAGATGAATAAGCATAGTATTAAGTAGAGAATGAAAAAATATTTTATTGGCGGTCTGGGAAGCAATATCTATCATAGCAAGGATTTTCTTCAAGAACTAGATTCGCAGGTTTATTTTCTAAGTCCATATGAAAAGCATCTTCGAGATGAAACAGAATTGAAATTATGGTTTAAAAATGAGATTGTAGAAGGAGACTCTATCTGTCTGATAGGTCATTCTCTTGGAGGAGATTTGGCGCGTTATCTTGCATCGGAATTTTATGAAGTGACAAAACTGATTCTTTTGGATGGTGGCTATCTAGATTTAGATAAGATTTTACCTTTAGATGTGGAATTAGAGGAAACAAAAAACTATATTGAATCTCAAGTCGTTTCGGACTTAAATCTTCTTATTTCTAAAGAAAAATCCGAAGCAAAGCATTGGTCAGAAAATATGGAGAAAGCCGTAAGACAGTCCTATCACTGGAATTCTGAGTATAATAGATATGAGTTATCTATAAATTATGAAAATATAGAAGCGATTCTCCGCCTAAGGAGGAAAATACAAGCTTTTAAGAGAGAAGTGGGAGATACCTTGTTTATTAGTCCTCGCTATCCTAATGAAGCTACATGGAGAGAGGACGCCCTAAAAGAATTGCCAGACTATTTTGATACTATTTTTCTAGAAAACGTTAGCCATGAGCTTTATACTGAAGCACCTAGAGAAGTCGCTAGTCTGATTAATGTGTGGCTCGCTTATTCTCAATGAGCTACTTGTATTGCTTGAAAAAAAGCATGTTTTTGCCAATGCTGATAAACGAACTGCTTTATTCGTTTTGGTGAAATTTATACAATTAAATGGCTATCGTTTTTCTGTTACCATTAATCGTTAAGATACATTTAAAAGAACTAGTGGACTAGTTCTTTTTATATCCGTTTTCACACTATTAAACTTATATAAATCTATATAAAACAATATATTTCCGAACAAAAATAGATATTTTTTTAAAAAAGTACTTTACAGAGTGTTTGAAGTATGATATAGTAATAAAGCTTAGAAAATGAGATGATGTTTTCTAGCAAATATAAACCCGAGTAAAAAATGCCTACGGACAGGCAGGGTTGAATGCCGAAGCGTGGTTGAAAAACCACATTATTGATAGGGTTAAAAGCCTACTTTTATAAGTTGATGTTAGGACACTTGTCCTAATTCATAAATTTTTAGTGTGGTGAAAGCACACGTCATCTTGTGAAACGATCAATAAAGTACGTAATATTTGCTACTAGAGAGTTTGGAAACATCGGGAACAGACATACTCAACAGAAACAAACATAAAAACGTCAGAAGATTGCAGAGCAGGTGAAAACCTGCTCTTTTTTCATGAGTCAACCTTTGATGGCCCTCATCATTTTGAGGAGCTAAAAATACGGTAAAGGAGTATGTCTTGAAAGAGTTAGATCAAAACCAAGCCCCAATTTATGAGGCCTTGGTGAAGTTACGCAAGAAACGGATTGTTCCCTTTGATGTTCCAGGTCACAAGCGTGGACGGGGAAATCCAGAACTGGTCGAACTGCTAGGTGAAAAATGTGTAGGCATTGATGTTAATTCGATGAAACCCTTGGATAATCTTGGTCACCCCATTTCGATTATTCGGGATGCAGAGGAGCTGGCTGCAGATGCTTTTGGAGCTAGCCATGCCTTTCTCATGATTGGAGGAACAACTTCATCGGTGCAGACTATGATTCTGTCAACCTGTAAGGCAGGAGATAAGATTATTTTGCCACGAAATGTCCATAAATCTGCTATCAATGCGCTGGTTCTATGTGGTGCCATTCCCATCTATATCGAGATGAGTGTGGATTCTAAGATTGGTATCGCTTTAGGTCTTGAAAATGACCGAGTAGCGCAGGCAATTAAGGAGCATCCAGATGCCAAGGCCATTTTGATTAACAATCCTACTTACTATGGAATCTGTTCAGACCTCAAAGGTTTAACGGAAATGGCTCATGAAGCTGGCATGATGGTTTTAGTGGATGAAGCCCACGGAGCACACTTACATTTTACTGATAAACTTCCAATTTCTGCTATGGATGCAGGTGCTGATATGGCAGCAGTTTCCATGCATAAGTCTGGTGGGAGTTTGACACAAAGTTCGCTTCTTTTAATCGGGGAGCAGATGAATCCTGAGTACGTTCGTCAGATAATCAACCTGACCCAGTCAACATCTGCCTCTTACTTATTGATGGCTAGTCTGGATATTTCGCGTCGCAACTTGTCCCTTCGTGGTAAAGAGTCCTTTGAGAAGGTTATTGAACTATCAGAGTATGCTCGTCGTGAAATTAATGCTATAGGCGGTTATTATGCCTATTCAAAAGAGTTAATAGATGGCGTGTCGGTATGTGATTTTGATGTAACCAAGCTGTCAGTTTACACTCAGGGCATTGGCTTAACAGGTAGTGAGGTTTATGACCTCCTACGAGATGAATACGACATTCAGATTGAGTTTGGTGATATTGGCAATATCTTGGCCTATATTTCGATTGGTGACCGTATCCAAGACATCGAGCGCTTAGTCGGTGCTTTGGCTGATATCAAGAGACTCTATTCACGAGATGGGAAGGACTTAATAGCTGGAGAATATATTCAGCCCGAGTTGGTATTATCCCCTCAGGAAGCCTTCTATTCAGAGAGAAAAAGTTTGACCTTGGATGAATCTGTTGGACAGGTCTGTGGAGAATTTGTCATGTGCTATCCTCCAGGGATTCCTATCTTGGCTCCTGGTGAACGCATTACTCGTGAAATTGTAGACTATATCCAATTTGCAAAGGAACGTGGTTGCTCCCTCCAAGGGACGGAAGATCCAGAGGTCAATCACATCAACGTCATTAAGAGAAAGGAGAACTAGATGGATTTATGGTTTTCTGAAGTTCATACTCCAGATGTGAAATTGTCCCTGAGAACAGCCAAGCAACTCTACGCTGGAAAAAGTGAATGGCAGGATATCGAGGTTCTTGACACTCCAGCGTTTGGGAAAATACTGATTTTAAATGGGCATGTCTTGTTTTCAGATGCAGATGATTTTGTCTACAATGAAATGACCGTTCATGTTCCTATGGCTGTGCATCCCAATCCCAAGAAAGTTTTGGTTATTGGAGGTGGTGACGGTGGTGTTGCTCAAGTATTAACACTCTATCCTGAGCTAGAACAAATCGATATTGTAGAACCTGATGAAATGTTGGTAGAGGTTTGTCGTGAGTATTTTCCAGACTTTGCTGCAGGGCTAGATGATCCTCGTGTTACCATTTACTATCAAAATGGGCTACGCTTTTTGCGAAACTGCGAAGATGATTACGATATCATTATCAACGATGCGACAGATCCATTTGGACATACGGAAGGGCTCTTTACCAAGGAATTTTACGGTAATAGTTATCGTGCTCTGAAGGAAGACGGCATCATGATTTATCAGCATGGGAGTCCCTTCTTTGACGAGGATGAGTCAGCTTGCCGAAGCATGCACCGCAAGGTTAATCAAGCCTTTCCAATCAGTCGAGTTTATCAGGCCCATATCCCAACCAGTCCAGCTGGCTATTGGTTGTTTGGATTTGCATCGAAAAAATATCACCCTGTCAAAGATTTTGACAAGGAAGGCTGGAAAAAACGCCAACTTTTTACAGAATACTACACTGCAAACTTACACGTTGGAGCCTTTATGTTGCCCAAGTATGTTGAGGACATTTTAGAAGAAGAGGAAGGAAAAAAATGAGTCGTTTACTAGTTATTGGATGTGGGGGAGTTGCCCAAGTTGCTATTTCAAAGATTTGTCAAGATAGCAAAACTTTTACAGAGATTATGATTGCTAGCCGTACTAAGTCAAAATGTGATGACTTGAAAGCGAAGCTAGAAGGTAAAACAACTACAAAGATTGAGACAGCTGCTCTTGATGCTGACAAGGTAGATGAAGTGATTGCCCTGATTGAAAGCTACAAACCAGAAGCTGTTTTGAACGTAGCTTTACCATATCAAGATTTAACAATTATGGACGCTTGTTTGGCAACAGGTGTTCACTATATCGATACAGCCAACTACGAAGCAGAAGACACAGAAGACCCTGAATGGCGTGCCATCTACGAAAAACGTTGTAAGGAACTTGGCTTTACAGCCTACTTTGACTACTCATGGCAGTGGGCTTATCAAGAGAAATTCAAAGAAGCAGGCTTGACCGCTCTGCTTGGTTCTGGTTTTGACCCAGGTGTGACCAGCGTTTTTTCAGCTTACGCCCTTAAACATTATTTTGATGAAATCCACTATATCGACATTTTAGACTGTAATGGTGGTGACCACGGTTATCCGTTTGCAACAAACTTCAACCCAGAAATCAATCTACGCGAGGTTTCTGCTCCAGGTTCTTACTGGGAAGATGGAAAATGGGTCGAAGTGGAAGCTATGTCAATCAAGCGCGAGTATGATTTCCCTCAGGTCGGACAAAAAGACATGTATCTCCTTCATCACGAAGAAATCGAATCATTGGCCAAGAACATTCCAGGGGTCAAACGCATTCGTTTCTTTATGACTTTTGGTCAATCTTACTTGACGCACATGAAATGTCTTGAAAATGTTGGACTCCTTCGTACGGATGCCATTAACTTTAATGGACAAGACATCGTTCCAATCCAATTCTTAAAAGCCTTACTTCCAGATCCTGCAAGCCTTGGTCCACGCACTGTTGGTAAAACCAATATTGGATGTATCTTTACAGGTGTCAAAGATGGTGTTGAAAAGACCATTTACATCTACAATGTTTGTGACCATCAGGAATGTTACGCAGAAGTTGGTTCACAAGCTATTTCTTACACGACAGGAGTTCCAGCCATGATTGGGACAAAATTGGTTATGAACGGAACTTGGAAACAAGCTGGAGTGTATAATCTTGAAGAATTGGATCCAGATCCATTTATGGAAGCTTTGAATGAGTACGGTTTGCCTTGGGTTGTGGTTGAAAATCCACAAATGGTGGACTAATGAAGCTAGAACAAGTACCAACACCAGCCTATGTTATTGACTTGGCCAAGTTAGAAGCCAATTGCCGTATCCTACAATATGTACAAGAAGAAGCTGGCTGCAAGGTTTTGCTTGCCCAGAAGGCTTATTCCCTCTATAAAACTTATCCCTTGATTAGCCAGTATCTATCAGGTACGACTGCAAGTGGTCTCTATGAGGCCAAGCTAGCTAGAGAAGAATTCCCAGGAGAAGTCCATGTATTTGCTCCTGCTTTCAAGGATGCGGACTTGGATGAATTGATTGAGATAACAGACCATATCGTCTTTAACTCAGACAGACAGTTACGTAAACATGGGGCCCATTGTCGGGATGCTGGTGTAAGCGTGGGTTTGCGACTTAACCCTCAGTGTTCAACTCAAGGAGATCACGCGCTCTATGACCCTTGTGCACCAGGTTCTCGCTTTGGAGTTACTCTAGACAAGATTCCGAGTGATTTGCTAGATTTGGTTGACGGACTTCATTTTCATACCCTTTGCGAGCAGGGAGCAGATGATTTAGAGACAACTTTGAAAGCTGTAGAAGAACAGTTTGGTCCCTACTTACATGAGGTCAAATGGCTCAATATGGGGGGCGGACACCACATCACAAGAGAAGGTTACGATGTGGATTTGCTGATTTCTGAGATCAAGCGTATCCGAGAAACTTATAATCTTGAAGTCTATATCGAGCCGGGTGAAGCCATTGCGCTCAATGCGGGTTATCTAGCAACTGAAGTATTGGATATTGTCGAAAACGGTATGGAAATCTTGGTTTTAGATGCCTCTGCGACCTGCCATATGCCTGATGTACTTGAGATGCCCTATCGTCCACCTTTGAGAAATGGCTTTGAGGCACAGGAAAAAGCCCATACCTATAGACTTTCTTCCAATACTTGTCTGACAGGCGATGTGATTGGTGATTATAGCTTTGAAAATCCAGTTCAAATCGGAGACAGACTTTATTTTGAAGATATGGCCATTTATTCTTTTGTCAAAAATAATACCTTTAATGGTATTGGATTGCCAAGTCTCTATCTCATGGACGAACAGGGTGACTGTAGCTTGGTCAAAGCCTTCGGCTATCAAGACTTTAAAGGGAGATTATCATGATAGAAACTCCGAAAAAAGCGGGCTATCGCATGGCAGCAGAGTACGAACCCCATCATGGTACCCTCATGATATGGCCGACTCGACCAGGATCATGGCCTTTTCAAGGAAAAGCTGCTAAAGCAGCATTTAGCCAGATTATAAAAACCATAGCAGAAGGAGAAAGAGTCTATCTTTTGGTGGGCCAAGACTACTTAGCTGAAGCCCAAGACTACCTTGGAGATAGCGTTGTTTATTTAGACATTCCCACCAATGATGCCTGGGCTCGTGATACAGGTCCGACCATTCTTGTCAATGATAAAGGCCAGAAATTAGCCATGGATTGGTCTTTCAATGCCTGGGGTGGTGCTGTTGATGGTCTTTATCAAGATTATGAAGATGATGACCAAGTAGCCAGTCGTTTTGCTGAGTCCTTGGAAATGCCTGTTTATGATGCCAAACCTTTTGTCCTAGAAGGCGGAGCGATACATAGCGATGGTCAAGGAACCATTATCGTAACTGAAAGTTGCCTTCTCAGTCTTGGTCGCAATCCTCATCTGACTAAAGAGGAAATCGAGAGTACCTTATTAGAGTACCTTGGAGCTGAAAAAGTCATTTGGCTTCCTTATGGTATTTATCAGGACGAAACCAATGAACACGTTGACAATGTTGCTGCCTTTGTTGGTCCTGCTGAGCTTGTTTTGGCTTGGACAGACGACAAAAGCGATCCTCAATATGCCATGTCAGCAGCTGATTTAGCGCTTTTAGAAAAGGAAACAGATGCAAAAGGTCGTCACTTCACCATTCATAAACTTCCAATTCCAGCCCTTCATCAAGTTGTAACCAAAGAGGATTTGCCAGGCTACATCTATGAAGAAGGAGAAGAAGAGCGATACGCAGGTGAACGACTAGCAGCTTCCTACGTAAACTTTTATATCGCCAACAAGGCTGTCCTTGTTCCCCAGTTTCAAGATAAAAACGATCAAGTGGCCTTAGATATCCTCAGTAAGTGTTTCCCAGACCGTAAAGTTGTCGGAATACCAGCTAGAGATATTCTCTTAGGTGGTGGAAATATTCACTGTATCACCCAACAAATCCCAGAATAGGAGAAAAAGATGAGAAATGTAAAAGTTTCAGCTATTCAGATGCAATGTGCCAAGGATGTGGCAACAAATATTCAAACAGCAGAGCGTTTAGTACGTCAGGCAGCAGAACAAGGCGCACAAATTATTCTCTTGCCCGAGTTGTTTGAACGTTCCTATTTCTGTCAGGAACGTCAGTATGACTACTATCAGCATGCCCAATCTGTAGTAGAAAATACTGCCATTCAGCATTTTAAGGTGATTGCTAAGGAACTACAAGTTGTTTTACCGATCAGTTTCTATGAAAAAGATGGCAATGTCTTGTATAACTCTATTGCCGTTATTGATGCAGATGGGGAAGTGCTGGGTGTTTATCGAAAGACCCACATACCAGACGACCATTACTATCAAGAGAAATTTTATTTTACGCCTGGCAATACAGGTTTCAAGGTCTGGGATACGCGCTACGCTAAGATTGGTATCGGTATCTGTTGGGATCAATGGTTCCCTGAAACAGCGCGCTGTCTTGCATTGAATGGGGCTGAATTGCTCTTTTATCCTACAGCTATCGGTTCGGAACCTATCTTGGAAACAGATAGCTGTGGTCATTGGCAACGTACCATGCAAGGACACGCAGCAGCAAATATTGTTCCAGTCATCGCAGCCAATCGTTATGGTTTGGAAGAAGTCGCACCAAGTGAGGAAAATGGCGGACAGAGTTCAAGTCTTGACTTTTACGGTTCATCCTTTATGACGGATGAAACAGGAGCTATTCTAGAGCAAGCTGAAAGACAAGAAGAAGCTGTTCTGTTAGCTACTTATGACCTAGACAAGGGAGCAAGCGAGCGCCTAAACTGGGGCTTGTTTCGAGATAGAAGACCCGAAATGTATCAACGTATTACGGACTAGTTAGGATAGAATTGAGAGATTCATTCTGCTAGACTAACTTCTTATTTGCAACTATAAGGATACTATGTTATCTAGTAAGTGAATTTTATATTTTAACCCTCTAAGGCTTTCTCGCACTTTGATGCGAGGAGCTTTTCTGTTTAAGCTTTATCAATAAAACATGCTATAATAGTTGCAGAAAGGTTGGTGTTTATGGCTAGGATACTGGTTATTGAAGACAATAGTGACATTCAAGAAATTTTGCGAACACTTCTTACTGAGGAGCATGAGGTGATTCAAGCCTTTTCTGGTACAGAAGGAATCATGCGTTTTGACCAAGGTGGGATTGACCTCGTTTTGCTTGATATCATGCTTCCTGGGAAAAATGGGGATCAGGTTTTAAAATCTATTAGGGAACAAAGTCAAACTCCAGTCATTATGCTAACGGCTTTGAGCGATAAAAAACTTATCAGCCAATATCTTTTAGACGGTGCCAATGATTACATAGTGAAACCTTTTGATTTGGATGAAGTCTTTGCAAGAGTTACTGTTCAGTTACGCCAAAGTGTAGAAAAACAGCCTATGGAAATAGAAAAAACTGAAAATCTGACACTAAACTTGAAAAATATCCAGTTTGATGCAGAAAGTTTTGAAATTAAAAATAGCCAGGAAACGATTCGTCTTGCCAAGAAAGAATGCTTGATTCTCCAAACTCTCCTTAAATATCCAAAGAAAATTTTCACCAAGGAAGAACTTTATGAAATGGTATGGGAAGAGAGCTATTTACCTGGAGATAATACCCTCAATACGCATTTGAGTAATCTTCGTAAAAAATTAAACCAGCTTGACCCAAATCAGGAATATATTGAAACCATTTGGGGAGTTGGGGTAAGATTAAAAGGAGATAAGCAATGACCTACATGATAATCTTTATCCTACTGGTTCTCCTAATTATTTTATCGATTACATTGATTCGATACCATCTAGCACTTGAAAGCCTGAGTCAACAGATTGAAGACAAGATTCTCACGGGTAGTATGAAAAGAGTAGGAGTCAGCATTTTTTCCAAACATTTTCTACAGCTCTACCAGCAGATTGAAAATCTATTTCAAGAAGTGGAACAATCTCGGTTGGTAATGAAAAGGGAAAAGCAGACTCTGGATATGGCCATCAGCAATATCGCTCATGATATTCGAACTCCTTTGACTATCGCTTCAGGCTACACCCAACAATTGATAAAGTCTCCTGAAAACAAAGGAGAAACCCTACAAAAAGTAGCCCAGCATCTTGATTTAGTTTCCAAACGTTTGGAGGCTCTCCTAGAATACCGTCGTTTGATGGAAGGAGCTGTTAAACCGAAAATGGAAGAAGTGGATCTTTCCGCTTTTATTACTAAAAAGACTCTGGCTTATTATGATGTTTTTCAGGCGGCAAATATCACACTTGATTTTGAGGTTGAAGCTGGTCTGAAAATGAGGACAGATGAAGACTTGCTGGATCGAATTTTACAAAATCTGCTTGGAAATGTCCTCAAACATGGCAAGGAAGAAGCCCGTCTATCTTTGAGAAAGGAAAAGGAACAGCTTGTCTTAGAGATTGCAAACCTTGTTAAACAGCCCATCAAAAAAATAGAAAATCTCAGCAACCGTTTTTATTCTGAAAATCTATCAGACACTGAAGAATCCTCTGGTTTAGGCCTTTATATCACTGAAGAATTATGTCATCTTCTCGGTGCAGAGATGAAACTAAGCACAGATGGACAATGGTTGTCGGTTTTCATTTATTTTTAACAAAAAGAAACCTCCTCTGTAGGCTAGAGGAGGTCATTTTTTATAGGCTTTTCTTTTTGAAAACTGCCAGTCCACTTAGATTAAAGATTACAATAACAGCTAAGGTAACTATAAGGGTATAGAAAATGGATTCACTATTAGCAGTCATAGCATAGGAAAAATGCAAGGACAAATATGGTAAATATTTGATATTTGGAAAAATGATCATTGGCATAGAAAGGATGATAGAGCTAATCAGATAACCAATAAATACGGCAAGATAAGAATGAGTCAGGTAGAGAATAAAGGAAATAATCGAAAGCCAAGCGAGAAGGCAAAATAATTGAAGGAAAATGGTTATCAGTAGATTTCCAATAAAGCCATCAGGTATCGCACCAAGGCCGTTAAGTATAGTTGCTGGAATAAAGGCAATCACAAGGCTGATGATAAGTTGCAAGAGTGCAATACAAGTCAATACAAAGGCTTTGGCAAGGAAAAACTCGGTACGAGAAACACCCACTGTCAAACTATTTTTATAGAGCTTTCCGATTAAATCAACACCTAGAACTAGACAAGTTATAATAATACAGAGAAAAACGAGGTTTGAACCTTGACTAGATGCGTTAATCAGGGCTTGTACACCATCCCAACCTTGGGTTGGAATTTCTGGGTCTTCTGTCTGAATTGCCATCAGACGGCCAGTAGCTCCTATACTTGCTCCCATTAGCATGAGAGTAAAGAGAATAAATTCTGTAATCCAGAATCCTTTGGAACGGAAAAGACGGTAAAAGTCTGCTTGAATGGTATGTATCATGATTTTCCTCCTATTGGACCAATTGAGTGAAGTATTCTTCTAGGTTTTGACGGGCGTAGTAAATCTCGTCAATGGCAACATCTGCCAAGGTTAATTCCTTGAGAATCTGTTTGACATCTTGTTCCTGACCAAAGATATGGATTTCATTTTCTGGATTAACAACCTTGAACTGGAGCTGGATTTGTTCTTTCAATACTTGACAAGCTTTCTCTTTATCAGCTGTCTTAAGCACAATATAATCCTCACTTAGTGTTTCAAATTCAGCTTTGCTGATTTCACGGATAATCTTGCCTTGATCCAAAATACCAAAACGATTGGCTAGGAGATAGAGTTCTGACAAGATATGGCTAGAGATGAGAATGGTGATCCCTTTTTCTTGATTGAGCCGTTGAATCATTAAACGAAATTCTTTGATACCGATTGGGTCGAGACCGTTGATAGGTTCATCTAATATCAGGAAGTCTGGTTTAGATAGAAGGGCAATGGCGATGCCAAGTCTTTGCTTCATTCCAAGAGAGAAATCTCGAAAGACTTTTTTACCTGTATCTGGCAAACCTACATAGTCCAGCGTTTCTCGAATGACTTGATCAGCATTTGGAATATGACGAATCATACAGTAATATTTCAGATTTTGATAGGCTGTTAAGTGATTATGAGCTACAGGTGATTCGATCACTGAACCTACTCGAGATAGAGACTTGATCCACTCATTTTCCGTTTTGCTGGAGAAGAGGGAAACAGTTCCTTTATCCGCAAAGAGTAGTTGCGTAATAATTTTTATTAAGGTGGTCTTCCCAGCTCCATTCTTCCCGATAAGTCCATAAATATCTCCCTCTCTTATCGTTAGATGAAGATCCTGAAGAATAGCTTGTTTGGCAAAGTTTTTGGACAATCCATGAATGTCAAGTACTGTTTTCATGATTCTCTCCTTTTGATTTATTTTGATAACTTTAGTATAAAGCATAGAAATCAAAGAAAGCTCAAGCATTTCTAAAGAGTTTCTAAAGTTTTAGGAATTCTTAAATATCAAAACCCAGTTGACACGAACTGGGCTTCTTAATTATAAAATATATTTTTCAATCGCACGCGCAACGCCGTCTTCTTCGTTACTGGCTGTAACGTCATCAGCTAGGGATTTGACATAGTCGCTGGCATTTCCCATAGCAATACCAAGGCCTGCAAATTGGAGCATTTCGATATCGTTATTGGCATCGCCCATGGCCATAATTTCTGAGGAATCAATCTTCAAAATCTCAGCTAGTCGAGAAAGAGCAGTAGCTTTTGTCGTTCCAAGCGGCATGGCTTCATAAATAACAGGCTGCGAACGAACTCCGCTAAATCGTTGACAGAGTTCCTCAGCAAAACGTTGCTCAAAATCGTTTGTTTGGCTCTCTGTTCCTAAAAACATACCTTGGAACATACGATACTTGCTACTGGTGGCTTCCTCTAGTGAAATTTCAGTTAAGTCCGAGAAGACTAGCTCGGCATCATTTTGGATGACTTGATTGGGCTTACCACCGAGGACAAAATAATGTTCCTCATCAAAAAGAGTCAACTGAACATCACTTTTTTCAGCTAGGTCATAGAGGTATTCAATGTCAGATGAACTGAGTTCTTGCCAGTCAACTAGCCCCCAATCACTGGTCTGGTGGGTTGAGCAACCGTTGTTAACAATGACATACTCATTCTGGAGGTCAAGCCCCAGTTTTTGATAGTAGGGGAGCACACCGAAAAGCGGGCGACCCGTACAGAGAACCAGTTTGACACCTTTTTCAATGGCTTGGTGAATAGCAGTAATGTGAGCTTGTGGGATTTCCTTGGCTTCATTAAGGAGGGTTCCGTCCATATCCAAGGCTAATAGTTTAATCATAAGACTTCCTTCTTTATCTTTTGGTATTATTATAGCATATTTTAGAGGAAAGGAGGAGGAATCTTCGGGCTAATCATGGTATAATAAAAGGTAATGAAAAATTCCAACGAGGCTGAGATGAAATTACTTTATACTGATATTCGGACTTCTTTGACTGAAATTTTAACGAAAGAGGCGGAAGAGCTAGTTGCTGCTGGCAAGCGGGTCTTCTACATCGCCCCCAACTCTCTTTCTTTTGAAAAGGAACGCGCCGTGCTGGAATGCTTGTCCCAGCAGGCTTCTTTTGCGATTACCGTCACGCGCTTTGCTCAGATGGCTCGTTATCTGGTCTTGAATGACCTGCCTACCAAGACCAGTCTTGATGATATCGGTCTTGGGATGGCCTTTTATAAGTGCCTTGCTGAGCTCGACCCCAAGGACTTGCGTGTTTATGGCGCTATTAAGCAGGATCCTCAGTTTATCCAGCAGTTGATTGAACTTTATCATGAGATGACGACTGCTCAGATGAGTTTTCTGGACTTGGAAAGTTTGACAGATGAAGACAAGCGAGCAGACTTACTCTTGATTTTTGAGAATGTCACGACCTATCTCAATCAAGGTCAGTTAGCTCAGGGAAGTCAGCTCTCCCATTTGATTAAGGCTATTGAGAATGGCAAGGTAAGTAGTGACCTCACTCAAATCGCCTTGGTCATTGATGGATTTACCCGTTTTTCTGCCGAAGAAGAGCGGATTGTGGACTTACTTCATAGCAAGGGTGTTGAGATTGTCATTGGGGCTTATGCTAGTAAGAAAGCTTATACTAGTCCATTCGCTGAAGGCAATCTCTATCAAGCCAGTGTGGAGTTTCTCCATCATCTAGCCACTAAATACCAAACGCCTGCGCAAGACCTTTCTCAAATTCATGAGAAGATGGATAGTTTTGACAAGGCCTCTCGTTTGCTGGAGTCTTCTTATGACTTTTCAGAATTAACATTGGAGATGAATGATGAGGACCGTGACAACTTACAAATCTGGTCTTGTTTAACACAAAAAGAAGAGTTGGAGTTGGTAGCGCGTAGCATTCGTCAGAAATTGCATGAGAACTCAGACCTAAGCTACAAGCATTTTCGTATTCTTTTGGGGGATGTAGCTTCTTATCAATTATCTCTAAAAACCATTTTTGACCAGTACCAGATTCCTTTCTATCTTGGAAAAAGCGAATCCATGGCCCACCACCCTTTGACACAGTTTGTCGAGTCTATTTTGGCTTTAAAACGCTATCGTTTCCGTCAGGAGGATTTGATTAACCTTCTCAGAACAGGTCTATATACCGACCTTAGTCAAGCTGATATTGATGCTTTGGAGCAATATATCCGCTATCTTGGTATCAATGGCTTGCCAGCCTTTCAGCAAACTTTCACCAAATCCCACCATGGAAAATTTGATTTGAAACGCTTGAATGCCATTCGTTTGAGAGTTTTGGCTCCTCTTGAAACCTTGTTTACCAGCCGAAAACAAAAGGCTGAAAATCTCTTGCAAAAGTGGAATGTCTTTCTAAAAGAAGGAGAAGTGACCAAGCAGTTGCAAGATTTGACAGCCACTATGGAAGTTCTTGAACAGGAAAGACAAGCTGAAGTTTGGAAAGCCTTCTGTCATGTTTTAGAACAATTTCCGACTGTTTTTGCTGGTTCACAGGTTAGTCTGGAAGACTTCCTAGCCTTGCTCCATTCTGGAATGAGTTTGTCTCAGTATCGCACTATTCCAGCGACAGTGGATACTGTTCTGGTGCAGAGTTACGATTTGATTGCACCACTGACTGCTGACTTTGTCTATGCCATTGGGCTGACTCAGGACAATTTACCAAAAATTGCGCAAAACACCAGTCTTTTGACAGACGAAGAAAGACAGAGCCTAAACCAAGCGACAGAAGATGGGGCGCAATTGCTGATTGCCAGCAGTGAAAATCTCAAGAAAAATCGCTATACTATGCTTTCTTTGGTCAATTCTGCCCGTAAGCAGTTGGTCTTGTCAGCTCCAAGCCTTTTTAACGAAAGTGAAAGTAAGGAATCTGCCTATCTTCAAGAGTTGGTCCATTTTGGATTTAGTCGAAAAGAGAAGAGGATGAATCACAAAGGGCTGTCTAAGGAA
This sequence comes from Streptococcus mitis, assembly GCF_002096755.1. GTDB lineage: Bacteria > Bacillota > Bacilli > Lactobacillales > Streptococcaceae > Streptococcus > Streptococcus mitis_AC. The sequence goes on along the minus strand of NZ_NCVF01000024.1, from coordinate 132,229 downwards.
GATATGGGGTCATATCACAGTCTTTTGTCCAGTCTGGTTGCCTATCACCAGCAGGGCGAGACGAGTGAGACTGAGCAAGATTTGACCTTTGTCAAGGTCCTGGCGCGTGTGATGGGTAAAAAACTAGACCAGCAAGGTCTGGAGAATCCAGCCCTCCCAACCAGTCCAAGCAGTAAGCAGTTGACCAAGGATACCTTGCAGGCTCTCTATCCTATTGATCAGGAGTTTTACCTGTCTACGTCTGGTTTGACGGAGTTTTACCGGAACCAATACAGTTATTTTCTTCGCTACGTTTTAGGCTTGCAAGAAGAATTACGCCTGCGTCCTGATGCCCGCAGTCACGGAAATTTCTTGCACCGCATTTTTGAACGTGCCTTGCAGTTGCCTAACGAAGATTCCTTTGACAACCGTCTAGAACAAGCTATCCAAGAAACCAGTCAAGAACGCGAATTTGAAGCCATTTATCAAGAAAGTTTGGAAGCCCAGTTTACCAAGGAAGTTTTGCTTGATGTTGCACGGACGACTGGACATATTCTCCGACACAATCCAGCCATCGAAACTATCAAAGAGGAAGCGAATTTCGGTGGGAAAGAGCAAGCCTTTATTCAATTGGACAATGGACGCAGTGTCTTTGTACGAGGTAAGGTTGACCGCATTGACCGATTGAAAGCTGATGGAGCGATTGGAGTGGTAGACTACAAATCCAGTCTGACTCAGTTCCAGTTTCCTCATTTCTTTAATGGGCTCAATTCCCAGTTGCCCACCTATCTAGCTGCCTTAAAAAGAGAAGGGGAGCAGAACTTTTTCGGCGCTATGTACTTGGAAATGGCTGAACCCGTCCAATCTCTGATGGCCGTTAAAAGTCTGGCAGGTGCAGTAGTAGAAGCCAGCAAGTCAATGAAATACCAAGGCCTCTTTTTAGAAAAAGAAAGCAGTCATTTGGGTGAATTTTACAATAAAAACAAGGCCAATCAGCTAACGGAGGAGGAATTCCAGCTCCTACTGGACTACAATGCCTATCTTTATAAAAAAGCGGCTGAGAAGATTTTAGTAGGCCAGTTCGCCATTAATCCTTATACTGAAAATGGCAGAAGTATTGCACCGTATGTTCAGCAACATCAAGCCATCACAGGATTTGAAGCCAATTACCACTTGGACCAAGCCCGTTTTCTAGAAAAGTTGGACTTAACTGATGGCAAGCGTCTGGTCGGAGAAAAACTCAAGCAAGCTTGGTTTGAAAAAATAAGAGAGGAGTTGAATCGATGAAGCCCATTCCCTTTTTAACTGAGGAGGAAATTCAAAAACTGCAAGATGCAGAAGTGAATTCGAGCAAGGAACAAAAGAAAACTGCCGAGCAAATCGAAGCTATCTACACTTCTGGTCAGAATATCCTGGTTTCAGCATCGGCTGGTTCTGGTAAAACCTTTGTCATGGCCGAGCGCATTCTGGATCAGTTAGCGCGTGGTGTCGAAATTTCTCAACTCTTTATCTCAACCTTTACCGTCAAGGCTGCGACTGAGCTTAAGGAACGTTTGGAGAAAAAAATCAGCCAACAAATCCAAGAGACGGATGGTGTCGAGCTCAAACAACACTTAGGCCGCCAGTTGGCAGACCTACCCAACGCTGCTATCGGAACTATGGACTCTTTCACACAAAAATTCCTTGGCAAACATGGTTATCTAATTGATATTGCGCCTAATTTCCGTATTTTACAAAACCAGAGCGAGCAACTCCTTCTAAAAAACGAAGTCTTCCATGAGGTCTTTGAAGCGCATTACCAAGGTAAACAGAAAGAGACCTTTAGTCATTTGCTGAAAAACTTTGCTGGACGTGGAAAAGATGAACGGGGGCTATGCCAGCAAGTCTATAAAATCTATGACTTCCTCCAATCCACCAGCAATCCTCAGAAATGGCTGAGTGAATCTTTCCTCAAAGGCTTTGAAGAGGCTGATTTTAGCAGTGAAAAAGAAAAACTGACCACACAAATCCAGCAAGCCCTTTGGGATTTGGAAAGTTTTTTCCGTTATCATCTGGATAATGATGCCAAGGAATTTGCAAAGGCTGCTTATCTAGAGAATGTTCAGTTGATTTTAGATGAAATTGGCTCCTTGAATCAGGAGTCCGATAGTCAGATTTATCAGGCAGTGCTTGCGCGTGTTGTCGCCATTTCAAAAGAGAAAAACGGTCGATCTCTGACTAATGCCAGCCGTAAGGCTGATTTGAAGCCACTGGCTGATGCCTACAATGAAGAGAGAAAGACCCAGTTTGCTAAACTAGGACAACTGTCAGACCAGATAACGATTCTCGACTATCAAGAACGTTACCATGAAGACTCCTGGAAGCTAGCTAAAACCTTCCAAGCTTTTATGAGCGATTTTGTGGAAGCTTATCGTCAGCGTAAACGCCAGGAAAATGCCTTTGAGTTCGCTGACATCAGCCACTATACCATTGAGATTTTAGAGAATTTCCCACAAGTTCGTCAGGTTTATCAGGACCGCTTCCATGAAGTCATGGTCGATGAGTATCAGGATACCAACCACATTCAAGAACGGATGCTGGAATTGCTGTCAAATGGTCACAATCGCTTTATGGTAGGAGATATCAAGCAGTCCATCTACCGTTTCCGTCAAGCAGACCCGCAGATTTTCAATGAAAAATTTCAACGCTATGCGCAAAATCCCCAAGAAGGAAAGCTGATTCTCCTCAAGGAAAATTTCCGTAGTAGTTCAGAAGTGCTGTCAGCAACCAATGATGTTTTTGAACGTCTTATGGACCAAGAAGTCGGCGAAATCAACTATGATAACATGCACCAGCTTGTTTTTGCCAATACCAAACTGACTCCCAATCCAGACAACAAGGCAGAATTTCTCATCTACGACAAGGACGATACAGGCGAGGAAGAAGAGAGCCAAGCAGAAACGAAATTAACAGGGGAAATGCGCTTAGTTATCAAGGAAATCCTTAAACTTCATCAGGAACAAGGTGTTGCCTTTAAAGAAATCGCCCTTCTGACCTCCAGCCGCAGTCGTAATGACCAGATTCTTCTCGCCCTGTCTGAGTACGGGATTCCTGTTAAAACCGACGGAGAGCAAAACAATTATCTCCAATCCCTAGAAGTGCAAGTCATGCTAGACACTCTTCGTGTCATTCATAATCCCCTGCAAGACTATGCCTTGGTTGCCCTTATGAAGTCTCCAATGTTTGGCTTTGATGAGGACGAGTTAGCACGTTTATCTCTTCAGAAAGCGGAGGATAAAGTCCAAGAAAATCTCTATGAGAAACTGGTCAATGCACAAAAAATGGTAAGTAGCCAAAAAGTCTTGATTCACTCAGCTCTAGCTGAGAAACTAAAGCAATTCATGGATATCTTGGTTTCTTGGCGCCTGTATGCCAAAACCCACTCCCTATATGACTTGATTTGGAAGATTTATAACGACCGTTTTTATTATGATTATGTGGGGGCTTTACCAAATGGTCTTGCTAGACAGGCTAATCTCTATGCACTAGCTCTGCGTGCTGATCAATTTGAAAAGAGCAATTTCAAAGGCTTGTCGCGTTTTATTGGTATGATTAACCAAGTTTTAGAAGCTCAGCACGATTTGGCAAGCGTGGCTGTCGCACCGCCCAAGGATGCTGTAGAACTTATGACTATTCACAAGAGTAAAGGGCTAGAGTTTCCTTACGTCTTTATTCTCAATATGGATCAAGATTTCAACAAGCAAGACTCTATGTCAGAAGTCATTCTCAGCCGTCAGAATGGTCTTGGTGTCAAATATATTGCCAAAATGGAGACAGGGGCAGTAGAAGACTACTATCCTAAAACCATCAAACTCTCCATTCCTAGTCTGACTTATAGACAGAATGAAGAGGAATTACAGCTAGCAAGCTATTCAGAACAGATGCGCCTTCTTTATGTTGCTATGACAAGGGCTGAGAAAAAGCTCTATCTTGTCGGTAAAGGTTCTCGTGAAAAGCTGGAAGCTAAGGAATACCCAGCAGCTAAAAATGGAAAACTAAACAGCAACACTAGACTTCAAGCAAGGAATTTCCAAGATTGGATTTGGGCTATCAGCAAAGTGTTTGCAAAGGATAATCTCAACTTTTGTTATCGTTTTGTTGGTGAAGATCAGCTGACTAGAGAATCTATCGGAGAGTTGGAAAACAAAAGTCCTCTCCAAGATAGCTCCCAAGCAGACAATCGTCAGTCAAATACCATTAAAGAAGCTCTTGAAATGCTGAAAGAAGTTGAAGTTTATAATACTCTTCACCGCGCAGCCATTGAACTTCCTAGTGTTCAAACCCCAAGTCAAATCAAGAAATTCTACGAACCTGTTATGGATATGGAAGGTGTTGAGATTGCAAGTCAAGGACAGTCAGTAGACAAGAAAATCAACTTTGATTTGCCAGATTTTTCAACCAAAGAAAAGGTAACAGGAGCTGAGATTGGTAGTGCCACCCACGAACTCATGCAGAGAATGGATCTCAGTCAGCGACCAACTCTTGCTAGCCTGACAGAAACTCTCAAACAAGTTCAAACTAGCCAAGCTGTCAGAGACAAGATCAATCTTGCTAAAATTCTTGCATTCTTTGACACAGCACTCGGTCAGGAAATTCTCGCTAATACCAACCATCTTTATCGCGAGCAACCTTTTTCCATGCTCAAACGAGACCAAAAGAGTCAGGAAGACTTCGTTGTCCGTGGTATCCTTGATGGCTATCTACTTTACGAAGATAAAATTGTTCTGTTTGACTATAAGACAGACCGCTATGATGAACCGAGTCAACTCGTAGACCGCTATCGTGGTCAGTTATCCCTATACGGAGAAGCTTTATCACGATCCTATTCGATTGAAAATATTGAAAAATACTTGATTTTACTCGGTAAAGACGAGGTTCAAGTTGTAAAAGTATAATTTATACTCTTCGAAAATCTCTTCAAACCACGTCAGCTTCAGCTTGCTGTAGATATGGTTACTGACTTCGTCAGTTCTATCCACAACCTCAAAACAGTGTTTTGAGCTGACTTCGTCAGTCTTATCTACAACCTCAAAACTGTGTTTTGAGCAACCTGTGGCTAGCTTCCTAGTTTGCTCTTTGATTTTCATTGAGTATTAGAAAGGAGACCTCATGACACTTCCAGTTAGAAAATCCCTGCACGATGCGGTTTTACAGGCTTCAAAAGCGGATACTTGGGAACAAGCTACCAAGGAATGGAAGGAAGTTTCCTTGATTTTTAACGGTATCGGCCGTAGCAATTGTGTCTGTGGAAATGCTATCAAGTACGCTTACGAACTCTTTAACGGTGTCACAGGCCAACGCCTCTTTCCGATTGGTAGCGACTGTGTTCGTCATTTTCATCGATTGACCCTTGACCAGCAACTGGAAGAGGAGGAAAAACTGCTCAGAAAGGTCGACAATCTGACCAGAAAAGCACAGAAAAAGGAAAAAATCAAGGTTAACAAAAGTGACTTTGACGAGCATCTTCTAAAGTGGCTCTGGGAAAAAGGTGTTTTTAAACCCAATCGTGGCAATCAGTTCTCACCTGAAAGAGACTACCAGCTCTTCCTAGAAGTCTTTCGAGGAGGAAGTTGGACCAAGGCAGAGCCCAAGAAAAAGGCTCGGATGGAAGAAGTCCTAGAAAAGTATATCAAGCCCTTTTTACTTGGAAAACCGGATGACCAACTCTACCTTGTCAAGCTAGGAAAGGAAAAAATTGACTACGAACAGGAACTCCGTATCCAGGCAGAGAAAGAGCGCAAGAAAAGAGATAGAATCGCCAAGCAATATGCAGACAATCTGGTACTAGCCATGGGTCCAGCAGAACGTGCCTATCAAGACTACTTTGGCTTTACAGAAACTCTAACTCAAGAAGAACGCAAATGGGAGAAAATTCTTTTTGGTAAAAATCGAACAGAACGGGCTATCAAGGCCAAACAATACCAAAAAGAGTTGGAAAAAGACCAACGAATTGCTAGTCAGAATCCAATTGAAAGAAAGCAGAAGCAGACCTGGCTCCTCAATTCTTACTTTCGTGAGCTTCCTGAAGAAAAAGCCCGATTTTCTAGGCTCTTATTAGAATATCAAAAAAGTGGAGAAGTGCCATTTTCAACTGAATATCTGTCAGACCATCTGCTCGACTTTTTCCATAAAATGAAAGCCTTTGAGTTTGAAATCGCACCAGAACAAGTTCGAAATTTTCTAAAAGAAAGCCTCCAGACAGACATTCTATCCTCAGCACAAGAAAGCTGGATAGAAGGAATTCTCCTCAACTGCATCAAACCATTTTTAGAACGATTATTGATATAACTAACACCTACCGTGGAAATTCCATGGTAGGTGTTAGTTTTAATAGTCAGTATCATTATTATTCTCAACAGATTTATTCGAAAACAAAACACGCTTATTTATATATGCTTTGTTATACTAGATAACTTTTAAAATCTTATAAGAATAACTAGATTATTTTAATGTTTCGTAGTATAATAACATCAGGAAAACAAACTGTATAAACTAATATTTATAGGTTATTCAAAATACTTATATATATGTGTTAAATTATTTATTACAGTAACTAAAACTCTATTATATAAGGAAATATTACATGATTGATATCCACTCTCACATTGTTTTTGGTGTAGATGATGGACCAAGCACAATTGAAGAAAGCCTAGCTCTTCTGAAAGAAGCTTTTTCACAGGGAGTTCGTACAATTGTATCCACTTCACATCGTCGTAAAAATATGTTTGAAACTCCAGAAGATACAATTATGACCAACTTTAAAGAGGTTCAAGCACTTGCTAAGAAAGAACTGCCTGACTTAACTCTTTTATATGGAGCTGAAATATACTTCACCCAAGATGCTCTTGACAAATTGGAAAGCAAGCAGATTCCTACTCTGAACGATACACAATATGCTTTGATTGAATTCAGCCCGACCACCCCCTATTGGGAAATCCGCAATGCAGTAAATAAAGTTTTATTGTTAGGTATTAGACCTGTCATTGCCCATATTGAACGCTATGCTGAACTAGAAAAAAATGAAAAAAGAGTTAAAGAGCTGATAGATATGGGATGTTATACTCAAATAAATAGTTCAAGTGTTCTTAAGCCTAAAATGTTTGGGGATAAGTATCGCTTACTCAAAAAAAGAGCTCAATATTTTCTTGCCCATAATCTAGTTCACTGTGTGGCTAGCGATATGCATAATCTAAGCTCAAGACCGCCATATATGGAGCAAGCATTTGACACGATTAGTCATCAGTATGGAAAGGAAAGAGCAGAAGAATTATTTTTAGTGAATCCTCAGTTGATTATATCGAACAAAAATATTTAGCAACATTTAATTTAGTTGTATTTCCAGTGTTTTAATCAGTAAGCTTGAAAATCTTATTGTTTTATGTTATATTGAACTGTATGATTTAATTCTTGGTAAACATACATATTTTTATCGGTTCTAACTTTTTATAAAATTGGGGCCATATATATATATATATATATATGCATCAACGTAGTGAGTGGCGCACGCATATATATGCGTGCGCCTTAGTTTTTTCTAGGAGAATGATGCTTATGTATAGGAGAATTAAGAGAATTTTAGGTCTTCTAATTTCTATACCCTCATTACTATTAATTATCCCAATTTGTTTAATAGCTTGTATCTTTATTGTAATCGAATCAAGTGGTAATCCTATTTATATACAAGAACGAATTGGTTTAAATGGACGAAGGTTTTCAATTTATAAACTCCGCTCCATGTATCAAGATGCTGAAAAGAACGGTCATAAATGGGCGAGCAAAAATGATACACGCATTACAAAAGTTGGACGTTTTATTCGTAAAACACGAATTGATGAATTACCACAAATTATCAATGTGATTAAAGGTGAGATGTCCATTATTGGGCCACGACCAGAAAGACCAGAGTTTATCAATGAATTTTTGAAAGATATCCCTAATTTTAATGAACGTTTAGCTGTTCGCCCAGGAATTACAGGTTGGGCTCAAGTAAATGGTGGTTATGAATTAACTCCTAAAGATAAATTAGTCTACGATCTATTCTATATCAATCACGAAAGTATCAAGTTAGATTTTCTTATACTATTAAAAACAATTAAAGTGATGTTTACTGGGAACGGCTCTAGATAGTTCTAAGAAAGAAAAAATAAATAAAAGGAAACAAACAATAATATGACTATTTTTAATAAAAATATTAATAGAATTTTTTCTTTGATAAAAAGTAAACTACTATTTTTACTCCTATTTACTATAGTAGGGACGACAGCAGTTGGTCTATATACTGTTTTTATCATTTCTCCTATATACAGTGTCTCCTCTAAGCTCATAATGAAGAACACTTCAAGCCAAACAAATGGGCAAAATAATGATGCGCAAACGATTGAAGCTATAAACCTCTTTCAAAGACAAGCTAAGACTTATTTAGAGATAGCAGATCTCCCCCCTGTAAAAGAAAATACTAACAAAGCATTAGGTTTGTCACCTGATGACATCGCCAAAATCAAATCGGTTAAATTAACAAATGACTCAGGTTCTCAGTTGGTCACAATAACAGTTAGAGGACTAGATCGAAATTTAGCAGAACGTTATATTAAAGAGTATGTGTCTCAGTACAAGAAATTTACAGCAGATAGATTAGGGCGCGACAACTTGTCAGTTGTTACAGAAGCACTGGGAAGTGATTCTCCAGTTTATCCCGTTCTATGGAAGAATCTTCTTGTATCTATTCTAGTATTTTCTTTTGTAGGATTTAATGTTATTTTCATCAAATATCTATTGAGTGATTCGATTGATTCTTACGAAGACTTGGAAGAGTTAGTGGGAGCACCTGTTCTCGGGATGATTCCGACTATAGAGAGAAAGAGAAGAGGTGAGTGACATGCATATCGAAGTTATTCATAACAGTAAATCCATCGTAGCTGAGTCCTTTAGAACTTTAAGGAGTAATCTTCAGTTCTCAGAATTTGGAAAAAATATTAAAATCATTGTCGTTACAAGTGCCAATCCCAATGAAGGAAAGAGTGAAGTCAGTATCAATCTTGCTGCCTCTTTGGCCCAACAGGGGAAAAGTGTGATTATCATAGACGCGGATATGCGCAAACCAACTCAACATAAATTAACAGAGCTAAATAACACTGAAGGACTCAGCACTTTTTTATTAAAGAAGTCAGGAGTAGATTCCATTAATCATTTGACGATAAATGATGTGAATTTAGATGTGCTGACTTCAGGACCTGTTCCGCCTAATCCTTCTGAGATGTTAGCTAGTTCTTCTATGGATGAAACACTTAAAGCATTTGAGGATTTTTATGACTATGTCATTATCGATACCCCTCCCTTGCTAGCAGCAACTGATGCCCAAGTTTTAGCCAGTATTTCGGATGCTACCCTTCTGGTAGTAGATATCAAAAAATCAAAACGACGACAAATAATAGAAGCAAAAAGAAGATTAGACCATGTTGGAGCTAGACTACTTGGTGTGATAATGAATAAAATGGATTCACATAAAGACACCTATTATTACTATTATTAAACTAACTATTTGAAAGGCAGGAGAGAAAAAATGACAATCTATCTTTTAATGTTCGTCTATGTCTCTTTTCTTGCCTTTTTCTCATTGAAATATGAGGATAAAGCAAAAGAATTAGGTTTCCTTGTTCTTCCGACTTTTTTCTTTTTTTTAATCATTGCGGGTTTTCGTACTTCTAGCGTCGGAGGAGACTTAGGAACTTATATCCATATTTTTGAATCGAATCATTTACAACTTCCGGATTTATCAAATCTATTTCGTTCTCGATTTGAACTTGGTTATTTAGTAAGTAATATTTTTCTAAGAAACTTTAGTGATCACTATCCCTTTTTATTATTTGCCTATGCCTTTATAACTTTAGTTGCCTGGTTTTTTGTGCTTTATAAGCATTCTAAAAATGTTTACATGAGTTTATTGATTTACCTCAGCTCATTAGGACTCTTTTTTTATTCCTTATCAAATATCAGACAAGGTCTGGCGATTGCTTTAAGTTTTTTAGGATTTCATTACTTAGTAAAAAATAAGAAGGTTTTAGCATCGATATTTATCCTACTAACTCCCTTATTTCATACATCTGGTATCGTATGCCTCTTGTTTTTCCCCCTTAAAAAAATCGTTTTAAACAAAAGAGCATACCAGTTTGTGTTCATTTTATTTCTTATCATCTTTCCTTTTATCAAACAAATTGCCACTACCTTTATTTCTTTCTTTCCTCAGTATACTTCCTATCTGGAATCATCATGGTTTTTAGAAAGCAATAAATGGGCACCAATATTTTTAACAATTTGGTATGGTATAGTTCTGCTTTTGGGAGAACTAGTGATTAGAAAACAGAAATTATCGACTGAAGAAGAATTTATAAGAAGTCTATTTTTTATCTCCTTTTTATTTACCGCGTCAACTTTGCAAACAAGTCTTTTTGGCAGATTTGCACACTATTTTACCCCCTTTATTTGCCTATATATCCCCATGATTTTATCTAAAATAGGTGAAAAAAAAGTTCAGTGGATTTTATTTTATTTGGTGATATTGGTTTATGCTTCAATCTTTCTAGTCATTGTTTACTTTAAAGCTGACTGGTACCATGTCGTTCCCTACCGTTCAGTTATTGTAGATTGGTTATTTGGAAATTAGGTTTAGGAGTTATAAAATGAAATTTTCAGTTCTAACGACAGTCTATAAAAAAGAAACTCCTAGAAATTTAAGGAAAAGTTTACTAAGTTCTTATCAACAGACCCTTAAACCGACAGAAATCATTTTAGTTTGTGATGGCGAATTGACTAAAGAGTTAGAAATAGAAATCCAAAAGTTACAGAGAGAGATTCCAATTTTAAAGGTTTTTCATTTACCTGAAAACTTAGGCTCAGGACCAGCCTCTCTCTTTGGAGTTAATCAATGCCAAACAGAATTCATTGCAAGAATGGACAGTGATGACTATTCTCTAGAAACAAGGTTTGAGAAGCAATTAGCAGCCTTTGAAAAAAATCCCAATCTCATCATGGTTGGTTCCAATATCCTAGAGAAAAATACAGAGTTTACCGCCTTAAAGAAAGTACCAGAAACTACAGCCGAAATTCGTCAATATTCGAAAATGAGAAATCCCTTTAATAATCCATCGAGTATGATGAAAAAAGAATATATCTTGAGGGCTGGTAATTATCGTAAATTCCGTTACCTAGAGGATTATGACCTCACAATGAGATTGTTACACGATAATCCAACCAAGGATTTTTTGAATATCCAGGATCCCTTGGTTGTCATGCAGACTAACGATTCTAGCTATCTGCGTAGAGGCGGTTTCTTGTATGTAAAGACGGACTTTATGCTCCAATTAGATTTTTATCGCAGAAGAGATATTACTCTAGTAGAATTTCTTAGAAATATTTTCCTTCGTAATGCGATTCGAATTCTTCCGAATTCAATTAGGAAATGGGTCTATAAGAAAAATATGAGAGAAAATGTAGAGGTGGTTAGGAAGTTATGAAGAGAGTCATTACATACGGAACATTTGATTTATTGCATTACGGTCATATTAATCTTTTAAAAAGGGCAAAATCCTTGGGAGATTATCTCATTGTCGGGCTTTCTACCAATGAATTTAATAGACTAGAAAAAAATAAAGAATGTTATTTTGATTACGAAGAAAGAAAATCTCTATTAGAGGCTATCAGATATGTGGATCTCGTCATACCAGAAGAAAATTGGGATCAAAAAATCTCAGACATAGAAAAGTATCATGCTGATGTGTTTGTCATTGGAGATGATTGGCAGGGAAAATTTGATTATTTAAGTGATTTTGGAATAGAGGTTGTTTACCTATCACGAACAAAAGAAATTTCAACTTCTAAGATAAAGAATGATTTGAATCAAGGATACTAGGATGAAATATCAAGTCATACATGTAACAGGTAGTGTAAGGAATACCATGAGTGGGGTACAAAGTTTTATCAAAAATCATATCCCAAATAATGATCAAGAGTTTGAATATATGGTAGGTGAGTCAAATGGAGACGCTCATTTCCCATTTAATCAATACCTAGATGAAAAAGAAATCAAACGCATTGTATTTCCTGCCCTAAAGATTTCTAAACTATTTGCCTATGCGAGAGAGTGTCGACAATTTTATGAAAATAATAAAATTGATATTCTTCATGTCCATAATCCTATAACCGCTTTTATCCATAATTACTATGCTAGAAAAAATGGTGTTCCAGTTAGGATTTACCACAATCATAGTAGCCAATTTTCAGACACTTGGTTAAAAAGTATTCGCAATCAATTTTTGGTCTTTTTAGCCTTGAAAAATGCGACCCATCGTATCTCTTGTGGTCAATTAGCTGGATTGAAGATATTTGGAAAAAAAGAATTTCAAATCCTTCCAAATGCAATTGACATCAACAAGTATCGGTTTTCTCCAACTTTTCGAGAAGAAATTCGCAAAGAGTTTCATATAGCTGAACATCAAAAAGTAGTTGGGATGATTGGTATTTTAAATCCTTTCAAAAATCAGAATTTTTTGATTGAAATTGCTAAAGAATTGCCTGATGTTACTTTTTTCTTTGTTGGTGAAGGACCAGATCGTTCAATTCTAGAAGGAAAAAGTAAGAAATTGAAGAATATTATCTTTACAGGAAAAAGAGAAGATGTTCATAAATTTTATTCAGCCTTTGATATTTTTGCCTTTCCCTCTTTGTATGAAGGTTTCCCAATCGTACTGGTAGAGGCTCAGTGTTCTGGAGTCGATATTCTCATGAATGAAACGATTGATCCAACAACTCAGATCGTTAGTGAACTTTGCACAGCCATGCCTCTAGATAAGGCTAAATGGGTAAACTACATAAAAAAGGCGCCTATCAAGAAGAAACAACGACAGCTAAATGAACACCTAAAGCAGTTTGATATTGAAGAAAATGTTCAAAATTTAAAAGAAATTTATAAGCAAGGTTTAAAAAGAGAATGATCAACTATTTAAAACCCTTACTGTTCAAAGTAAGTGATTTTACTTATAAAATAAATAAAATGATTCCCAAGAAAAGGAACAGAATTGTTCTCTATTCTAATTGGGGGTTCAGAGATAATCTTAGAACACTTTATCACTATTTAGTGGATAATGACTATCAGGAAACATATGAGATCGTTTGTGCTTCAAATGATTTTTATCATTTAGAAAAAGAGAATGATATAAAGTATGTTTCAATTTATCGAGGTTTCTTTTATTTTTTAACATCTAAATATTTTTTCTATTCTTTTGGCAAGTATCCTGTAAAGCCTGCTTCAAAGCAGATGGTTGTCAACTTGTGGCATGGAATGCCCTTGAAAAAAATTGGCAATCTTGAAGTTGGCATGGAAAAGATTGACTATAATTTCTTTACAAAATTAGTCTCTTCTTCAGATTTATTTACTCCAATTATGAAAGCAGCCTTTAATGCTAAAGACGAGCAGATGCTTCTTGTTGGTAATATTCGAAATGATGAACTCTTTAAAGAGAAAGAAGAGAAGAAAATTATCTGGATGCCAACCTACCGTAATTCTAAAAACTATCATGATAGCCAAGCAGCATTGATTTTTTCATTAGAAGAAGAGGATTTTAAAAACATTGAAGAACTACTCTCAAACTATGGCTATCAACTTTATATTAAACTCCATCCTCTTGAGGAATCTCAGTTTAAATTTGAAATGAATGCTTCGACGATTCATCTATTGACAGAAGATATCATTAGTGAGCAATATGGGACTTTATATACCTTTTTAGGAACAACCAGTGCATTGATTACAGATTATTCTTCAGTATTTTTAGATTATTATTTATTAAATAGGCCAGTTGCATTTACGATTAATGATTATGAGGAATACAAGGAAAAAAGAGGCTTTGTGTTTGAAGATGTGAAGAGTTTAATGGTGGGAAGTGTCATTCGTGATTCGCATGACTTATTAGACTTTCTAGAGAATGTCATGAAATCTGAAGATCCTTATATTGACGAACGAAAAAAAGTCAATAACAAGGTAAATGCCATTCAAAAAGATTTTACAAAGACACTTTTGGATGAAATTGGATTAAGGAAATAAGGTTAGGATAAAGAATGATTAGTGTAATCGTACCTGTTTATAATGTAGAAACTTATCTGGAAGAATGTTTAGACAGCATTCAAAACCAAACCTACACAGACTTTGAAGTCCTTTTAGTCAATGATGGTTCAACAGATGGATCAAAAGCTATTTGTGAACGTTATTGTAAAGAGAATCGTCGCTTTCACTTGTTGAATCAAGAAAATCAAGGATTGAGCGCTGCACGAAATACTGGTGTAGCAGCTTCAAGAGGAGAGTTTATTGTATTTGTGGATAGTGATGACATGATTCTAGCGAACTATTTAGAAACCTTAATGCACTATATGCGTGAAGACGTAGATATTGTGGAAAGTCAGTTTACCGTATCTAACGAGGAATTTCTTGCTAAAAGTTTTAAAGAACCAAGTATTCTATTCGAAGGGAACTCTCAAGAAGCAGTAAAAATTTTCCCTAAACATGTTTTAAATGTTAATGCAGTTACAAAACTTTATAGAAGATCAATTGTTGAAGCTGTTCCTTATATAGATGGGGTGATTTTTGAAGATGTTTATTGTGGAATTGGAATGTTAAAATATATTCGAAAAATCATTAAGATTGATTATAAAGGTTATTATTATCGACAACATCAAGCTAGTATCATGCATCGAACCTTTACTCCTAAAAATTTAGATATCTTTACAGTCAGTGACCAATTAATAGACTTGTATTCTGATAGGGAAGAACTTCTTCCTTACATTGGCAGCTTCCTAGTTCATGTAGCAACCATGCATTATCAAGACTATATCCAAAAAGGAAATCCATATGCAGATGTCTATAATCAGAAATTAGCCGACTATGTAACTATCACCAAGAAAAATCCTGAGCTTGCAAAAAGTTCGCGTATGATTCGCCTCTATAATATTTGTCCAAAATATTATAATTCGATCATTTTCCCTGTTTATCATTTTTTGTGGAAACTAAAAAATGGAATTAGAAAGTAAATTCAGATGAATAAAAATGAATGAGAAGGAAGCTGTTTTATGATTAGCTTAATCGTTCCAGTTTATAACGTGGAAGAATATCTGGAAGAATGTCTAGAAAGTATTCGAAAGCAAACCTATCAAGATATAGAAGTCATTTTAGTCAATGATGGTTCAACAGATGGCTCCCAAGCTATTTGTGAGTATTTTTGCCAAACAGATAAGCGTTTCCGATTGATCAATCAAAAAAATCAAGGTCAAAGTGTAGCCAGAAATCATGGCGTAAAAGAATCCCTTGGTGAATATATCATGTTTGTCGATAGTGATGATGTCATTAAAGCAAATATACTAGACGTATTACTATCCTATATGAAGGCGGATATGGATTTAGTAGAATGTAGTCTTGTTCGCAATCAAGAAGAATTGCATAAAAATAAACCGATTCGAGTTATTTTCGAAGGTAATTCAACGGCAGCCATTATTAAATGTATAGCACTTAAAGAAGTGAATTATTCCCCATGTGCAAAATTATATAGAAGAGAAATTATTGAAAAAGTTCCATTTTTAGAAGGTGTTATTTACGAGGATGTTTATACAGGAATTAATTTTTTAAAAAATATTCGAAAAATGGTAGTTGTTGATTTAACTGGGTATTATTACCGATTTAGTCCGAATAGTACTATGACAACTTCTTTTAATGAGAAAAATTTAGATATTTTTAAAGTTGGAAATCAATTAATAGCATCATTCCAAGATGATGCATATTTATTACCGTATATTGGATACTTTATGTTTTATCTAGGGGTTAGTCATTATTACAGAGATGGCATTACGAAGAAGAGTCCTTGTGTTAGTTTGTATGAGAATTTTATAAAGGAGTCTGCTTTTATTGCGAAGCAATCTCAAGAAGTTGTTCGAAAATACCGTTTACTAAGAATGTATTTCATAGCGCCAAAATATTTTTTAACGATTACTCATCCAGTGTATCAGTTTCTGTATAAAGGATGGAGTAAATTTAGAAAGTTTATTCACAAAAGACAAATGAAGGAGCTTATGAACAAAAATGATTAGTATAATTGTACCTGTTTATAATGTGGAATTCTATTTGAAAGAATGTTTAGAAAGTATCCAAAAACAAACTTATACAAATTTTGAAGTTATATTAGTTAATGATGGATCTACTGATAATTCAAAAGAAATTTGTGAAGAATATTGTAGGAAAGATACTCGTTTTTACTTAATGAATCAAGAAAACCAAGGACAGAGTATTGCAAGAAATAGAGGCGTTGCTGAGTCTACAGGAGAATTCATCGTTTTTATTGATAGTGATGATATAGTAAAGTTCGATTTGTTGGCGCAATTAAAGAAGTATATGTCTGATGGAATTGATATTGTAGAATGTAATAGAACCGAGGATATTCAATCTTTAAATGAAGAAAAAAAAGATATTCATGTTAAAGAATTTGATTCAAATGAAGCATTATACCAATGTTTTAATCATGGAGTAAGTTGGAGTCCAGTCGCAAAACTCTATCGTCGTGAAATAGTGGAGAAAGTTCCGTTTTTAGAAAATTTAATTTATGAAGATTTTTATACTGGAATCGTCTCTTTAAAGTATATTCAAAAAATGAGAAAAATTGACTATATTGGTTATTATTATCGATATCATACTTCTAGTACAATGAATCAGACATATTCAGAAAAGAATCTTGATATATTTAAGGTTGGCGAAAAATTATTAGAGAACTTTAGAGAAGATGAATGGTTACCGTATGTAGGAAATATGTTATTTTTAGTCGGTATTGGACATTTTAAAAAGTATAACATAAGAGTTGGACATCCATATTATCAGTTATATGTTGATGAGATTCATAAATATGCCGAAATAGCTAAGAAATCATCAGATATTTTCAATTCTAGTAAACTATTAAGATGGTATAGTTATTCATCAAAATGTTTTTTTAGTTTATATTATCCTCTGTATTTAAGATATTTAGACATTCGAAAAAAATGGAAAATTTAATAGGAGCCTATTTATGATTAGTGTCATTGTACCTGTTTATAATGTTGAAGAGTATCTGGAAGAATGTTTAAATAGTATTCAACATCAAACTTATACCGATATAGAAGTGATCCTAGTAAATGATGGTTCAAGAGATGGCTCAAAAGAAATTTGTGAGCGCTATTGTCAACAAGATCCTCGTTTTCATTTAATCAATCAAGAAAATAAAGGATTAAGTGGCGCTCGTAATCGTGGTATGACTGAATCTAAAGGCGAATTTATCACTTTTGTAGACAGTGATGATGTCATTAAAGACGATATGTTGGAGCAATTATTTAAGCACATGACTTCAGAAGAAATGGACATCGTAGAATGTTGGTATACAAATGATCAAAAAGAAATAGAAATCCCTTCTCCCGAGAATGTCAAAATTATTTTTCAAGGAAATGCCCAAGAAGCTTTAGTCTCTTTATGTAAAGATAATATTGTCCGTTTGAATGCAGTCGCTAAACTTTTTCGAAGACAAGTGATTGTCAATTTTCCATTTTTAGAAGGTCTATTTTATGAAGATGTGTATGGAGGAATGGGAATCTTAAAACATATTCATAAAATGGTGAAAATCGATTATATAGGATATTATTATCGCGTGCGTTCTGGTAGTATTATGAATCGCGAATTTAGTTTGAAAAATTTGGATTTGTTTACTATTTGTGATAAAGTGGAGCATTTATATGATGGAAATGCTGACTCACTCCCATATGTCCATCGTCGCTTATTTCATTTAGTTTTGATGCACGTTGTCGACTATCGTATATTTGAGGGAAATCCCTATCAAGAAAAATATGTCGAGTACCTGAATCGTTACGCTAAAAGTTCAAGTCGCTCATTTTTAATGAGAGCTTATCGCTTATTCTCTCAAAAGATTGTCTTCATTTCAAGAGTTATTGGAGCTATTCAATGGAGATTTGAAAAATATATTGTAAAAAGATTTTGGAGAGGGTTGAAGTAGTATGAATTATTACTTAAAAGAATTTTACGCAGAAGCCAAACATGCAGGATCTAAAGCAAGATTAGATGCTGAAAAAATAATGGTAGAAGCAGGATATCAACCTTTTTCCCTAAATAATGATTCAAATTCCATCGCTTTGACAAAAGATGATGTGTTAGTTCTTCAATTTCCATTATTATGGCATTCCTTAAAAAAACAAATTTTAACGAGATTTTTGAAAAATAGGACATTCAAAGCTTATTTACTGATTCATGATATCGAGTCCTTGAGAAACAAAAAAATCAGGTCATTTACAGATTTTAAACATTCCATTATCCATTTTTTACAGAATAAAACAGTCCTTGAAAAAGTCGATGGTATTATCGCTCATAACGAAAAGATGAAAAGTGAACTTGTTCGATTGGGAATACCGGAAGAGAAGATTGTTTCCTTAGAGATATTTGATTATTTAATTCCAAATTATGAAGAGAAGAAAGCTTATGAAAAAGAAACTATTTTGTTAGCTGGAAATTTCGATATTCGGAAAACAAAATACGCAAGACAATTACCCGAAAAACCAGATTTTTCTATTTATGGCATTAACTTTGAAGAGGAGAATCTTCCTCACAACGTTCATTATCAAGGTGCTTTTTCTCCTGATGAACTTTCTAATCACTTGCATGGTGGTTTTGGCTTAGTCTGGGATGGAGATAGCCCCCATACTTGTAGTGGGATGTATGGAGAATATTTAAAGATGAATAACCCACATAAAGCCTCTTTATATTTAGCATCAGGTTTTCCAATCATCGTGTGGAGACAATCTGCTTTAGCTGAGTTTGTACGAAAAAACCATTGTGGAATACTTGTTGATTCATTATTTGAAATTGCAGATTGTTTAAACTCGATTGATGAAGAAGATTTTCAAGAGCTGATTAAAAATAGTAAAATAGTAGGAGAGAAACTTCGTAACGGATATTTTCTAAAAACAGCTTTAGAAAAATGTGAAAGGAATTTGTAGAGTTTATGAAACTACAAATCTTACAAAAAAAAATGGCTCGCTATCGTCAAATTTTAAAATATTATGGCCTTAAACTAACATGTGTTTACTTTCTTGCACAAAAATCTGACAAGATGTTTTATGATTTTCGTAAAAAGATTCTTTTTGATTTTGTATTGAAATTACGTAAAGAAGCTCAAATAGATGATTTGATGGATGAAAAAGAAGAAGTAGTAACAGAATTTCCGAAAATAATTTGGACAATGTGGCAACAAGGAGAAGCGCAAATGCCTGAGACTGTCCAGACTTCAACGAAGACCATAAAAGACTTCGCCAAAAGAAATGACTGTGAATTCTATTTGTTGACGGATGAAAATCTGGCGGATTTCATCAATATTCCAGCAGACATCACCGAAAAATACAAGAAAAAAGAATTATCAGCTGCGCATTATTCAGATATTATTCGTTTTAGTCTCTTATACCAATATGGTGGAATTTGGATGGATGCAACCTTATTTGTATCTCCCTATGCAACTTTAGAAATGTTTGAAGGGGATTTTTTTAGTTTGAATCATCCACCGACATATCCTGAGCAAATGGAGCGAACTGTTGGTGACTTTAAATGGGCAGGTTTCTTTCTAGCAGGAAAAAAAGGCAAGCCTTATTTTAAACATATTCGGGATTTATATCTTTACTATGTTCGTAAATATCCAGTCTTTATTCATTACCTAATGATGGATTATTTTATTTTGTCCGAATATAAGTGCAATCCTTATTTTGAAAACTTAGTAGATAGATTACCTATTCTAGCACCAGCTGAGCGTGTTTGGTTTTTAAGAGAACATGCTGATAAACTTTTTGATGAAAACGAATGGGAAGAAGTGTTGAAAACAACACCAATTATGAAAACCACTTATAAAATTAATAAAGAAGAGGTCGTTCCAGAAAGTTATCTGGATCAACTTTTACAAGGAAAATTAAAGGAATAGATGAAATACACGAAAAAAAGTAGAACCGAATTTGCCACATTAAATACAAGTATTGCTCTTGTATTGCAACCTTTTCAAGTACTTCTTGGCTTTATCAATCGAACTATTTTTATCCATTTACTTGGGGTAACTTATTTAGGATTAAACAATTATTTGTCTAGTTTAGTTTCCATTCTTTCTTTAGCAGAATTAGGGGTTGCTAGCGCTATGAGCTATTCATTATATGGGCCCTTAGGTAGAGAAGAACATGGGAAAATCAATGCCTTTATGATTCTTTTCAAAAAATTATATAGAATCATTGGCTTTTCTATTTTTATACTAGGCTCTATACTTTCTTTATTTCTTCCTTATATGATAAAGGATTATACGGTAAATAGCGAAGTATATTTGATTTTTTTCCTCTTTGTATTTAATTCTGCTTCAAGCTATTTTTTCTCCTATAAACGAACCTTGCTTTATGTCGATCAGCGTAATTATATGATGACTTTGATTGACTTTGGATTAAATACACTTCGCGTATGCTTGCAAATCGGAATTTTATTCTTTACCCAAAATTATATCTTTTATCTATTGATCAGTATCATGATGAATTTTATAGGGAATATCATCATGTCGCGTATTGTAGATAGATTGTATGGTTACCTGTTTAAGAATGAGATAACCCCCATTAATCAGGAGGAAAAAGAAAAATTTATCCGAAATATCAAAGGAAATATAGTCGGTAGTATTGGAGAAACGATTGTTTTTCAAACAGATAGTATTCTAATGGCAAGTTTTGTCAGCTTAGCAGCTATAGGTATTTACGGGAATTATACCTATGTTTTAGGATTTCTTTCACTGATTTTAAATACTGTGATTAATTCAGTTGTTTCTTCCGTAGGTAACTTAGTCCATTCGGAGTCTACGACAGTAGCAGATATGGTTAAATTCCTAAAAAAATTCCAGTTTATTGATTTTAGCCTGATTTATTTTGCTAGCTTAGGCTATTTAATGTTCATTCATCCATTTATGACTATCTGGTTAGGTGAGAGTTTTTCATTTAATCGTACAGTTGAGCTTTTGATTGTCCTTCATTTTTTCCTAACTTTTTATAGAAGACCGATTCTAACGTTGATTTCAGTTTATGGCTTAAGTTATGAGCAAAATAAAAAAGTTATCGTCGAGATTTTATTAAATATTTCCCTTTCACTCTACTTTTTAGCGATTTTAGATTTAGGGGTATCTGGAATTTTATTGGGTACAATTTGTTCAACAGTCTTGACCTGTACATGGTATGAACCCTATAGCGCCTTTAAGTATGGATTGAAAGCTTCCTCAAAGGACTTTTTTAAAACATTGTTACAAGATTTCACTGTCGCAGGGATAAGCTTTCTACTTTTGAGTTTACTGGATAACTTACTCTTAACTCAGCTAGATTTCATTTTCGGTTTGATCATCAAAATCGTCCTTTATTTGATAGTATTGGGTAGCTACATTTTCCTATTTAGAAATCATGAAGGTGGCAAACAAATTATCCTGATGATTCAAAAAGTATTAAAGTTGAAAAAATAAGGTGGTAAAAATATGAAACGAATATTAGTTTGTGGTTTAGTTCCAGATATCGGTGGACTAGAAAAAATTGTGGTAGATTTTTATAATCATATTGATACCTCTGAATTTGAACTGGAATTTTTACTACAAGGTCCTGAAGATGTTGAATTTAGTGATCATTTTAAGAAGCTTTGTCACAATCCTCTCGTCGTTCATAGAATCCCTAAGTTAAGACCTCATATTAAACAGGCATTAAAGGAATGGGATGATTTTTTTAAGAAAAATGCTCATCGTTATGATATTTTATGGTCCAATCAAAATGGATTAACTCATCTAGAATTTTTAAAATTAGCAAAGAAATATGGGATAGAAAAAAGAATTGTTCATGGACATTGTGCAACAGCAGATAAATTTTACCGCTTTGTTCATCCAGTCAATCGTCTTTTTGTCGGAAAATATGCGACCGATTTTTGGGCATGTGGAACAGAAGCGTTGAACCATTTTTATCATGGTCAAGAAAGAGAAAAAGCTTTAGTGATTCATAATGCCATTGAGGTGGAAAAGTTTATATATAACCAAGAAAAGCAAGTTCAACTTCGAAAAGAATATCATATTCCAGAAGATTGTTTTGTTGTAGGACAAGTTTCTCGTTTATATGAAAAACAAAAAAATCAAAGTTTTTGTGTGAAGGTATTTTCTGAAATCGTCAAAAAAGAACCCAATTCTCGTTTAGTATTTATCGGAAGAGGAGATACTGAGTTTTTAGAAAATGTGGCAAAAGAATATGGAGTAGCAGACAAAGTCATCTTTACAGGATTGACCACTAATGTCGGAAAAATGCTAAATCTTCTAGATGTTTTCTTTTTTCCATCTAATTTTGAGGGATTACCGATTGTACTCATTGAAGCGCAAGCCAATGGATTACCTGTTGTAACAGCAAAACATTTACCAGACGCAAGGATACTAAATAACTATGATAACAGTCTGTCTTTGAATGATTCTCTTGAGGAATGGGCAGATAAGATTTTGTCTGTCAGAGATCATCGAGAGCTTGATAAAGCAAAGGTGAAGCAGCTGATAGATGAAAACGGGTACGAGATTGAATCAGCAACCAGACAGTTGGAAAAATTATTTGACGAGTAATAAAAAGTTGATGGAGAGGACAAACATGTCTTCTCTAATTTCATTTCAATCAGACCATTATCCGGTAGTTTCATAAATAAAATTAGGTATGTTTTAATAGTACTTTTAAAAGATATTTCATAAAAATATATTTAAAATATATTTTGATTATTTTATCAGATGATTAATTAACTTAATTGAATGCAATACGACTAATTTTATATTTAATAATCTCATGGATTAGAGATAGGTATTTGCTGAAAATTAATATATTAAAAAATGAGATTGCATTCAATTTTCCTTAATAAAATAGCTTTTCTAGACAAAAGCTTATGCAAAAAAGAATAATTTATGATAGAATAGAAGGCAAGAAAGAAAACGTTTTTACAATTTTTTCAATCCGAAGGAGATATATTATGGCTACAATTCAATGGTTTCCTGGTCACATGTCTAAAGCGCGTCGACAGGTGCAGGAAAATTTAAAATTTGTTGATTTTGTGACGATTTTGGTGGATGCACGCTTACCTCTATCTAGTCAAAATCCTATGTTGACCAAAATTGTTGGTGACAAACCAAAACTCTTGATTTTAAACAAGGCAGACTTGGCTGATCCAGCAATGACCAAAGAATGGCGTCAGTATTTTGAATCAAAGGGAATCCAGACTCTAGCTATCAATTCCAAAGAACAAGTAACTGTAAAAGTTGTAACAGATGCGGCCAAAAAGCTCATGGCTGATAAGATTGCTCGCCAGAGAGAACGTGGGATTAAAATTGAAACCTTGCGTACCATGATTATCGGGATTCCAAATGCTGGTAAATCCACTCTGATGAACCGTTTGGCTGGTAAAAAAATTGCCGTTGTCGGAAACAAACCAGGTGTGACCAAGGGGCAACAATGGCTCAAAACCAATAAAGACCTGGAAATCTTGGATACACCGGGGATTCTCTGGCCTAAGTTTGAGGATGAAACTGTTGCGCTTAAGTTGGCCTTGACTGGAGCTATTAAAGACCAGTTGCTTCCTATGGATGAGGTAACTATTTTTGGTCTCAATTATTTTAAAGAACATTATCCAGAAAAGTTGGCTGAACGCTTTAAACAAATGAAAATTGAGGAAGAAGCGCCTGTTATTATTATGGACATGACCCGTGCCCTCGGTTTCCGTGATGACTATGACCGCTTTTACAGTCTCTTCGTGAAGGAAGTCCGCGACGGCAAACTCGGTAACTATACCTTAGATACATTGGAAGACCTCGATGGCGACGATTAAAGAAATCAAAGAACTCCTTGCTACTGTCAAGGACCTTGATAGTCCTATTTTTTTAGAGCTTGAAAAGGATAATCGCTCTGGAGTTCAAAAGGAAATCAGCAAGCGTAAAAAAGATATTCAAGCAGAATTGGATGAGGATCTTCGTTTAGAATCCATGCTTTCCTATGAAAAAGAACTTTATAAGCAAGGATTGACCTTAATTGCTGGTGTTGATGAGGTCGGCCGTGGTCCTCTGGCTGGACCTGTAGTCGCTGCAGCCGTTATGTTACCTCAAAATTGTAAGATTAGAGGCCTCAACGACAGCAAGAAAATTCCTAAAAAGAAACACCTAGAAATTTATCAAGCCGTTCAAGATCAAGCCTTATCAATCGGCATTGGTATCATGGATAATCAGGTCATCGACCAAGTCAATATCTATGAAGCAACCAAACTGGCCATGCAGGAAGCAATCTCCCAGCTCCGTCCGCAACCTGAGCACCTTTTGATAGATGCCATGAAACTGGATTTACCAATTTCACAAACATCTATCATCAAAGGAGATGCCAATTCCCTCTCGATTGCAGCGGCTTCTATAGTAGCCAAGGTGACACGTGATGAATTGATGAAGGAATATGATCGGCAGTTCCCTGGATATGATTTTACTGCTAATGCAGGATATGGAACTGCTAAACACCTAGAAGGCCTCACAAAACTAGGAGTTACCCCAATTCACCGAACAAGCTTTGAACCCGTTAACTCGCTGGTCTCAGGAGAAAAAGAAAGTTAAGTTAGAAGGAATGATTATGGAGGAACAGTCAGAAACACTCAGCTCCAAGAAAGAATTTGCCTTTGCCTCAAGCACCATATTATCTCAAGTTGGACGAGGAATCATCGTCGGTCTTGTCGTTGGGATCATCGTTGGATCTTTTCGGTTTTTAATCGAAAAAGGTTTCCACCTGATACAAGGACTTTATCAAGATCAAGCGCATCTAGTGCGCAATCTTTTTATCATTGGTCTATTTTATTTAATAGTTTGTTGGCTCAGTGCGAAATTAACTCGATCAGAAAAAGATATCAAAGGCTCAGGAATTCCTCAAGTCGAAGCCGAATTAAAGGGATTGATGACTCTCAACTGGTGGGGAGTTCTTTGGAAAAAATATATTCTAGGAATTCTTGCTATTGCTAGCGGTCTTATGCTGGGTCGTGAAGGGCCAAGTATTCAACTTGGAGCGGTCGGTGGTAAAGGAATTGCCAAGTGGCTCAAATCCAGTCCAGTAGAGGAACGCTCCTTGATTGCTAGTGGAGCTGCCGCTGGTCTAGCTGCAGCCTTTAATGCACCGATTGCAGGACTTCTCTTTGTGGTAGAAGAAGTTTATCACCATTTTTCACGCTTTTTCTGGGTATCTACTCTCGCAGCTAGTCTCGTAGCAAACTTTGTTTCTCTGCTCATATTTGGCCTAACACCCGTACTGGATATGCCAGACAACATCCCACTCATGACCCTAGACCAGTATTGGATTTACCTCCTTATGGGGATTTTTCTAGGCCTTTCCGGTTTTCTCTATGAGAAAGCTGTGCTCAATGTCGGTAGAGTTTATGACTGGATAGGTCAAAAAATCCGTTTAGATAGAGCTTATTATCCAATTCTGGCCTTCATTCTCATCATACCAGTCGGAATCTTCTTACCCCAAATCCTTGGTGGTGGAAATCAGCTTGTTCTTTCCCTAACTGAGCAAGATTATAGTTTCCAAGTTCTATTAGCTTACTTTTTGATTCGCTTTGTTTGGAGCATGATTAGTTATGGAAGTGGTCTTCCAGGAGGAATTTTCCTACCAATTTTAGCGCTTGGTTCCTTGCTTGGAGCCCTAGTTGGAGTCATTTGTGTCAATCTTGGACTTGTCAGTCAAGAGCAATTCCCTATATTTGTCATTCTAGGAATGAGTGGTTATTTTGGAGCAATATCCAAGGCTCCCTTAACTGCTATGATACTCGTAACTGAGATGGTAGGAGATATTCGCAACCTCATGCCACTCGGACTGGTAACCCTAGTTGCCTACATCATCATGGATCTGCTCAAAGGTGCGCCAGTCTATGAGGCTATGTTGGAAAAAATGCTACCTGAAGAAGCGTCAGATGAAGGAGAAGTCACACTTATTGAAATTCCTGTATCAGACAAAATCGCTGGAAAACAGGTTCATGAACTCAACTTACCACATAACGTACTCATCACCACCCAAGTCCATAATGGCAAGAGCCAAACAGTTAACGGCTCAACCAGAATGTATCTCGGAGATATGATTCATCTAGTGATTCCAAAAAGTGAAATTGGAAAAGTCAAGGATTTGTTGTTGTAGGATATTTTTACATAATTTATGTTATGTAAAATGAATTTCTTAATTAAATATATTGGAAAACCGATTCTCAGCAATGAGATCGGTTATTTTTTACAGATAAGATATTTCACATACAAATAATTGAACTTTGGTAAAAATAAGACTATAATCAAGTCAGAAGTTTAGTGGGTGAGTTCTTTAATTATTTTCTTCATTCTGTTGACTATTCCATTTTTCACTTTAATAATGTACATTTTAGACAATTTTAAACAAAAAAAATTAAAACTGGAAATTTTTGTACTTTTCCCTAGACAGCAGATAAACCCTTGATACAACTGAGTTTAAGGGGTAATGTACACTCTTTGAAAAATGTACTTTATAATTGAAATGTACTTTATTTTAAGTTTGTATAAAGTACATTTTCAGCACTTACGAAACCCCTTGTAAGCCTAGAAACATTTGATTTAATAAGATTTTAAGTTTTAGTAAAGTATATTCTCACTAAAATTCAGGTTTAATAAATTTCCAGTTTTCACTTTGATAGGGTACATTTTTAGCTATTTTTGTTCCAATTACACAGGTCTAAGTCTTTTTATCACTTTAAAAAACTCTTATAACATCTTTCCGAAAAACTATAATTTTCTTGAAAAATATATCAGTCTATGCTATACTACTAGTAGACTTATTTATGGAGAAAATACATGAAACGCGAGATTTTACTGGAACGAATCGACAAACTAAAACAAATCATGCCCTGGTATGTTCTGGAATACTACCAATCTAAGCTTGCTGTTCCTTACAGTTTTACAACCTTGTACGAATATCTCAAGGAATATGATCGGTTTTTCAGCTGGGTTTTAGAGTCTGGTATCTCAAACGCAGATAAAATGGCTGATATTCCTTTATCTGTCTTGGAAAATATGTCTAAGAAAGACATGGAATCTTTTATCCTTTACCTACGTGAACGTCCTTTGCTGAATGCTAATACAACTAAACAGGGGGTTTCACAGACAACTATCAATCGGACCTTGTCAGCACTTTCTAGTCTTTACAAGTATCTGACCGAGGAAGTTGAAAACGATCAGGGAGAACCTTATTTTTATCGTAATGTAATGAAGAAAGTTTCAACAAAGAAAAAGAAAGAAACGCTTGCTGCAAGAGCTGAAAACATCAAGCAAAAACTCTTTTTAGGTGATGAAACAGAAGGTTTTCTAACTTATATTGACCAAGAGTATCCACAACAACTTTCAAATCGCGCTCTCTCATCATTCAACAAAAACAAAGAACGTGATTTGGCCATTATTGCCCTTCTCTTGGCATCTGGTGTCCGCTTGTCTGAAGCTGTTAATCTGGATATAAGGGATCTCAATCTAAAAATGATGGTTATCGATGTCACTCGAAAAGGTGGCAAACGTGATTCGGTCAATGTCGCTGCTTTTGCTAAGCCTTATTTAGAGAATTATCTTGCTATTCGAAATCAACGCTATAAGACGGAAAAGACGGATACAGCCCTCTTTTTAACACTCTATAGAGGTGTTCCTAATCGTATCGATGCTTCCAGCGTGGAAAAGATGGTCGCTAAGTACTCTGAGGACTTCAAAGTACGTGTAACTCCCCACAAACTGCGCCATACCCTAGCAACTAGGCTCTATGATGCGACTAAATCGCAAGTTTTAGTCAGCCACCAGCTAGGTCACGCCAGTACACAAGTCACTGACCTCTATACCCATATCGTCAACGATGAACAAAAGAATGCTCTAGATAGTTTATAAAATACATAAAATAAATTATGTAATATATGATTTTTAAAAAAGAAGCTGGTCCTACAACCAACTTCTTTTTGGTTTATTCAACTACCGCTTCAGCGATTTCTTCACGGCTAATACCAGCGAAGTAGCGTGTAATATCAATGGTTTCTAGGGCTTTAAGAACATCTTCGCGTTCGTATTTAACGCCACGAAGGACATCTTCTACAGCTGCAACGTCCTCGATACCAAAGAAGTCACCATAAATCTTGATGTCTTGGATTTTTGATTCGACGACATTAGCAAAGACTTCGACTTTACCACTGGTGAATTTTGTCCCACGACGGACGTTAAATTCAGGTGATTTACCGTAGTTCCAGTCCCAAGTACCAAACTTAGTATCTTTGATGCGATTGATTTCGGCCAGTTCTTCTTCTGAAAAGACGTATTCAGTCATCTCTGGGTACTCTTTTTTCATGTATTCCAAGAGCAAATCACGGAATTCTTCAACTGTGATTTTTTCTGGTAATTCATTGATAATATTGGTTACACGGGCACGGACGGATTTGACACCTTTTGATTCAAATTTATCTTTTGAAACTTTAAGGGCATTTGCTAAGACTGACAAATCAACGTCAAAGAGCAAGCAACCGTGGTGCATGATACGGCCATTGATATAGGCTTGGGCATTGCCACAGAACTTCTTACCATCAATCTCTAAGTCATTACGACCTGTGAACTCAGCTTTAACCCCAAGTTGAGCCAGGGTATTGATAACCGGAGTTGAGAAGCTCTTGAAGTCAAAAGCCTTGTTTTCATCTTCTTTTGAGATAATCGTGTAGTTGAGGTTATTTAAATCGTGGTAAACAGCTCCACCACCGCTGATACGGCGGACCACCTCAATACCATTTTCTCGAACATAATCACGGTTGATTTCTTCGATGGTATTCTGGTGACGACCAACAATGATAGATGGCTTGTTAATCCAAAGTAGGAAGATTTGATCCTCATCCAAAAGGTGTTTAAAGGCGTATTCTTCCAAGGCAATATTAAAGGCAGTGTCGTTTGAATGATTGATAATGTATTTCATGATATCCCTTTATACGATAGAGACTGGAAAGATATTTTCCAGTCTATTCTATCTTCGTTTTATTTTTTCTTAGGTGAATGGATAGCCATTCCTAAAACATCCGCAAATGCTTCGTACATCACTTCAGAGTAGGTTGGGTGTCCGTGGATAGTCTTCAGCATTTCTTCAACAGTGATTTCCATTTCGATAATGCTAGATGCCTCATTGATCAATTCTGCAGCTGCAGGACCGATGATATGAACACCAAGGATTTCCCCGTATTTCTTATCTGCGATGACTTTAACGAAACCTTGAGCTGCATCTGAGGCAATGGCACGACCGTTAGCAGCAAAGTTGAACTTACCGATGGCAACATCATATTTCTCACGGGCTTGTTCTTCTGTCAAACCTACTGCTGCTACTTCAGGAAGAGTGTAGATAGCTGCAGGAGTCAAATTCAATTTGGCAACAGCATGATTTCCTTTAAGGGCATTTTCAGCGGCAACTTCACCCATACGGAAAGCTGCGTGAGCCAACATCTTAGTACCATTAATATCACCTGGTGCGTAGATACCTGGAATAGAAGTTTCCATGTATTCGTTGACCTTGATGCGACCACGATCCAATTCAAACTCAACATCGCCAATACCTTCAAGGTCTGGCACACGACCGATTGAAAGAAGAGCTTTATTTGCGATGATATCGTCTTTTCCTTCAACCTTGATACGAAGTTGACCATTTTCCTCGATGATTTCTTGCAGTTTAGTACCAGTCAAGATGGTCATTCCTTTACGTTCAAGGATCAAGCGAAGGTTCTTAGAAACTTCCGCATCCATAGCTGGAACTATACGGTCCATCATTTCGATAACAGTCACTTTTGAACCAAATGTCATGAAGGCCTGACCAAGTTCGATACCGACAACGCCACCGCCGATGATAACAAGGCTTTCTGGTACTTCGTTCATTTCAAGAATGTCATCGCTGGTCATGACCAGTGGAGATTCCATACCAGGGACGTTAATCTTGCTGACTTTTGAACCACCAGCAAGGATAATTTTCTTGGTTTCAAGCAATTCTGAACCATTTACCAAGACATTCTTATCTTTAGTGATGGTACCAATTCCCTTATGAACAGTAACTCCGTAACTACGAAGAAGACCTGCAACACCACCTACCAAGGTATTAACAACTTTAGATTTAGTTTCTAAAAGTTTATCCATATCTACAGTGAAGTTTGGATTTTCGATGACGATACCACGGTTTGCTGCATGACCGATATTCTCAATGATTTCAGCGTTGTGAAGGTAAGTCTTGGTAGGGATACAGCCACGGTTCAAGCAGGTTCCACCGAGTTCTGATTTCTCAACAAGGGCAACCTTACCGCCAAGTTGGGCAGCTTTAATGGCTGCAACATAACCAGCAGGACCTCCACCAATGACAACGATATCAAAGGCATCATCGCTCTTACCATCGTCGTTTGAGGCACTAACTGCAGGCGTTGGGCTAGCTTCTGGCGCTGTGGCTCCAGCTGTTGGGATATTTTCCCCTTCTTCGCCAAGGTAACCGATAACTTCCGTTACAGGGACTGTTTCACCATCTCCTTTGAGAATGGCAATCAAGTACCCATCTTCTTCGGCTTCCAATTCCATGCTGACTTTGTCAGTCATGATTTCCAAAAGGATTTCTCCTTCTTTTACAAATTCTCCGACTTTTTTATTCCATTGGACGATTTGTCCTTCTGTCATATCCACGCCGGCTTTTGGCATAATTACTTCTAAGGCCATGTCTTCCTTCCTTTATCTATATCTTTAAAATGAATCCTCTTGTTCTTAAATCAACATTGAGATTGGATTTTCAATCAATTCTTTCAAGTCTTTCATAAACTTAGCACCAGCCATACCATCTACGACACGGTGGTCAATTGTTAACCCAAGACTCATGATTGGGCGAATGACAATCTCACCATTGACGACAACTGGCTTCTCGATTGTCGAACTAACACCAAGGATAGCTGAGTTGGGTTGGTTAATGATAGGACCGAAGGACTGAACACCAAACATTCCCAAGTTACTGATTGTGAATGTTGAATTTTGCAGTTCACTTGGAGCCAATTTACCATCCAAGGTACGGCCAATGACGTCCTTGAAAGCTACGACCAGCTCTGACAAGCTTAATTTTTCAGCATTGTAAACAACAGGAGTCATCAATCCATTATCCATCCCAACTGCCATGGCAAGGTTAACGTAGTTATGAGTGATAATAGTCTTGCCATCTTCGGTCAATGAAGCGTTGATGTAAGGGTGTTTCATAAGAGTCTTAACAACTGCAAGTGAAAGAAGGTCTGTTACAGTAGTTTTCTTCCCAGTTGCTTCCATGATTGGCTCAAGAACCTTCTTACGAAGAGCCAACATTTCAGTCATATCAACTTCATAGTTGAGGGTAAAGGTTGGCGCAGTCAAGTAAGATTCAACCATGCGTTGGGCAATAACCTTACGCATTGGTGTCATTGGAATACGCTCGATTTCACCGTATGGTGTTACGTTATCAGGGACTTCTTCCACTTTTTCAATCTGAGCAGGAGACTTGATGGTGTCGTTTTCGATATTTTCAGGAAGCAAGGCTAAAACGTCCTTCTTCATGATTTTACCACGATGACCTGTTCCTTGGATTTCCTGCCAAGCAATGTTATGTTCGAGGGCAATTCGTTTTGCAAGTGGCGAAATGCGAACCACGTTTGTGTCTTTATAAGTTTCCACGTCTTCTTTGTGGACACGACCGTTTGCACCTGAGCCAGAAACGTCGTAGAGGTTGATCCCTAAATCATCCGCTAACTTTCTAGCCGCAGGAGTCGCTCTTAGCTTGTCATCAGCCATGACCTCTCCAATTCTATACTAAGATACTAAGGGCGTCAAAAGCGACTGAAAAATAGGAAATCGACGATGGCTTCGATGAAGTCAAGGAGATTTATCTTTTTTCCGAGCTTTTAGCCCGTGTTCAACTCTACAAGTAACTTGGATACAAAACGTATCTCAAGTTGCTACGGTTGCCGCTATTAGGCGGTCAACCTAGTAGACTTACTAATTCATTCGTCGAATATTATCGATTCGACTCACTCATGTCGCAACTTTTCAAATAACTTGGATACAAAACGTATCTCAAATTACTACGGTTGCCACTATCAAGTAACCAACCATGTAGATTTACTAAATCCTTCGTCGGTTATTATCGAACCAACTCTTCTTGATAGAGATAACAATAGTTTTACATAATTTATCTTATGTAATTCTATTCTTTGTTATATGTTTTACGGATGGCATCTTTGATGCTTTCAACTGTTGGAATCATTGCATTTTCTAGGTTTTGTGCATAAGGCATTGGCACATCTTCTCCTGCACAACGGCGGATTGGTGCATCTAGATAATCAAATGCTTCTGATTCTGAAATAATTGCTGAAATCTCTCCGATATAGCCACTTGTTTTATGGGCATCGTTAACCAGAACAACCTTACCAGTCTTCTTAACTGAGTTAATGATGATATCCTTATCAAGCGGAACAAGGGTGCGTGGGTCAACAATCTCAACAGAAATTCCTTCTTGTGCTAATTCTTCAGCAGCTTGAACCACACGGCGAAGCATTTTCCCATAAGTAACAACTGTTACATCCGTTCCTTCGCGTTTGATTTCGCCGACTTCAAGTGGAATCGTGTAGTCTGGATCAACTGGTACTTCCCCTTTTTGGTTAAATTCTGACTTGTACTCAAGAATGATAACAGGGTTGTTATCACGGATAGAAGACTTGAGCAGTCCTTTCATGTCAGCAGGTGTACCTGGAGCCACAACCTTAAGTCCAGGAATATGAGTAAACCAAGACTCTAGTGATTGCGAGTGCTGGGCTGCAGAACCAACTCCATTACCAGCAGCGCATCGAACAGTCATTGGAACCTGACCTTTACCACCAAACATGTAACGTGTTTTAGCAGCTTGGTTGACGATATTGTCCATGGCAATAACAGAAAAGTCCATGAAGGTCATATCGACGATTGGACGAAGTCCTGTCATGGCTGCTCCTGCTGCTGCTCCCGAGATGGCAGCTTCAGAAATCGGACAGTCACGGACACGTTCTGGACCAAATTCTTCAAGCATTCCGACAGAAGTTCCGAAGTCTCCTCCGAAGACACCTACATCTTCTCCCATCAAGAATACATTTTCATCGCGACGCATTTCCTCAGACATAGCAAGGATAATGGTGTCACGGAAGGACATTGTTTTTGTTTCCATTTTATCTCTTTCTCCTTAGTCTGCGTAAATATCTTCAAATGCTGATTCAAGCGGTGGGAATGGACTTTCCTCTGCAAATTTAACAGAAGCTTCTACTGCTTCCTTGACTTGCGCTTGGATTTCTTCCAATTCTTCGGCACTTGCAATGTTATTTTCAATAAGGTAATTGCGGAGGTTTTCGATTGGATCTTTTTGTTTCCACAACTCCACTTCTTCACGCGTACGATATTTACCAGGATCAGATGATGAGTGACCAAGCCAGCGGTAAGTTACACTTTCAATCAAGACTGGACCATTACCACCACGAACATGATCTACGGCTTTCTTGAACCCTTCGTAGACGTCGATGACATTGTTTCCATCTTCGATGAACATTCCAGGAATTCCATAAGCAGCGCTACGTTGATGGATATGTTCTACATTGGTCATTTTCTTGATATCCGCAGAGATACCGTAACCGTTGTTAATGCAATAGAAAATGACTGGCAGGTTCCAGATAGAAGCCATGTTCACTGCTTCGTGGAAAACACCTTCGTTGGTCGCACCATCTCCAAAGAAGCAAACGACGATTTTTCCAGTATTTTGCATTTGTTGACTGAGGGCTGCACCAACAGCGATTCCCATACCACCACCTACGATACCATTGGCACCAAGGTTACCAGCATCAAGATCGGCGATATGCATAGATCCACCTTTACCTTTACAGGTTCCAGTGTATTTACCAAGGATTTCAGCCATCATTCCGTTTAGGTCAATTCCTTTGGCAATGGCTTGTCCATGACCACGGTGGTTTGATGTGATCAGATCATCTGGATTGAGAGCTAACATAGCACCCACGTTAGCCGCCTCTTCTCCAACAGAAAAGTGCGTCATTCCTGGCACTTTCCCTTTCTTTACTAATTGCGCAATTTTTAAGTCCATACGACGGATTTCTTCCATCTTACGGAACATCTCTAGCAAAAGATTTTTATCTAAAATTGACATCTTCTTGCCTTTCTAACTTTCTTCTTACCTTACTATTTTACCGTTTTTGGCAAATACTGTCAAAGTTTTTCTAAAGAAAATTTCACAAATTAAAAAAGAAAACCCCATGGGAATAAGGGATTTTCTTATCAAGAATATTTTTTCACAAACTTTTTTATAGTTTGGATTTTGCTAAAGCTTCAAATCTCTTCATAATCACAGTTAAACGCCAACGGTAGAGAACCCCACTCACAACCAAACTAATAATCAAGCCGATCCAGTAAGAATAAGCTCCAAAATCTGTTAGGGTATCAAATAGCATAGCAACTGGGATTGCTACGCCCCAATAACCAACCAAACCAAGGTAAAAAGGAATAACTGTATCCTTATAGCCTCGCAAAATTCCCTGAAGCGGTGCCGCAAAGGTATCTGCTAACTGGAAGAAAAGGCTGTAAGTCAAAAAGCGTGCTGTCAAATCGATAAATTCTGGGTCGTTACCATAAAGACTAGCCACATTTCCTCTAAAAATGTAAAGAAAGGTTAAGGTGAAGGCCGCAAAAATGAGGGCAGTCCATCTTCCTAGACCAATATAGGTTTTCGCATCATCAAATCGCTTGGCTCCCACTTCATAGGAAACAACAATAGCCATAGCCGATGAGATACTCATAGGAAAGGCGTACATAAGACTTGAAAAATTCATAGCTGACTGGTGACTAGCAATAATCAAGGATGAAAACTTAGCCATAATCAAGCCAACCACGGAAAAGATAGCCACTTCGGCAAAGACAGTTCCCCCAATAGGCAGACCTAAGCGAACTCCTTCCTTGATTTTATCCATATTAAATGGAATTCGTTTCTCAAGGTGTAAGGCTTTGAGCTTCTCCTGTTTAAATAAAACCAGAACAGAAATTCCAAGCAAAACCCAATAAGCCAAGGATGTTCCTAAACCAGCACCAGCCCCTCCCAGTTCTGGAACACCAAAGGCCCCGTAAATCAAGAGATAGTTAAATCCACTATTCAAGGGAAGTAACAAAAGCATGAGGTACATGGACAGTTTGGTCAAGCCCAGCGAATCCAGCAAGGAACGAATGACACTAAAGAGCAACAAGGGGATAATCCCGATAGATAAAAACCAGAGATAGCGAACCGCTACTGCCGCCACCGGTGCTTCTAGTCCAATATGATTCAAGATTGGTGGTGCCAATAAAAGCACCATCCCCAGTAAGACCACGGATAGGCCCAAGGCCAGATAGATGAACTGGTAAAAATCAGACGCAACCTCTTCCTTTTTACCTCGACCAAGATGGTGACCAATGATAGGCACCAAAGCTGACACAATGCCTGTTAGAAAGGTAAAGAAAGGATTCCAGATACTGGTTGCCATAGACACACCAGCCAAGTCCATGGTATTGTATTGACCTGTCATAGTCGTATCAACAAAGGAGGCAGAATAATTGGCAAATTGATAAATCAGGATAGGGAAAAATATCTTTAAAAATAAGATAAACTTGTCTTTAAAATGATGGGTTTGGTACATATAGGCTCTCTATTCTTTTTGTTTACAGAGCAGACTCCCACCTAGTTTTGATAGACAATTTGTCCCTTACAGATGGTATATTTAACCTGCCCTTTTAAAGTTTCACCGATGAATGGTGAATTAGCTGCTTTCGAAGCAAAATAGGAGTCCACAAAGCGGTCAACCTT
The DNA here is from genome assembly GCF_002096755.1 of Streptococcus mitis. Classification (GTDB taxonomy): domain Bacteria; phylum Bacillota; class Bacilli; order Lactobacillales; family Streptococcaceae; genus Streptococcus; species Streptococcus mitis_AC. Next base: position 96,193 of record NZ_NCVF01000024.1, on the reverse strand, counting down.
AGCATCAAAAATAGTAATGTCCGCTGGACCATTCTCAGCCAAGTAACCTGCTTCAAAGTTGTAAAGCTTGGCTGGGTTGTATGTCATTTTTTCAAGTAATTCCATCAGGCTTAACTCACCAGCTTCTACCAAATAGGTCAAGCCGAGAGAAAGAGATGTTTCCAAACCTGTCATACCAGATGGCGCTTTGGTAATATCCTCGACATTTTTTTCATCCGCATGGTGAGGCGCGTGGTCTGTCGCGATAACTGTGATAACACCTGACTTGAGACCTTCGATAACGGCACGACGGTCTGATTCCAAACGAAGTGGCGGATTCATCTTAGCATTGCTTCCTTGTGTCAAAAGGAGCGCTTCGGTCTTAGAAAAATGCTGTGGTGCTACTTCTGCTGTGACCTGCGCACCTAGCCTCTGAGCAAACTCAACTACTTTAACACTTTCTTCCTTAGACAAATGCTGGATGTGAACATGGGCCTTGGTTGCATAGGCAATCATGACATCACGCGCCATCATAGCATACTCAGCCACCCCAGTAGCACCGCAGATATGGAAATGTTCTTTAGCGATATTTTCATTAAAGCCAAGAATCCCATTCAAACCTGGATCTTCCTCATGGAGACTAATAAAGGTATTAAGCTTTTTGGCTTCCTCCATGGCTTCCTTGACAACTTTACTACTTTCAAGCGGAATACCGTCATCAGAAAAACCAACCGCACCAGCTTCTAAGAGTGCCTTGAAGTCAGTCAAGTCTTGGCCATTAAAGTTCTTAGTAATGGTCGCAACCGTCTTAACATTAATCTTCTCTTTGGCAGCTGAATGGAGAACTTCTTGCAAGGTCTCTACATCCGAGATGGTTGGACTAGTATTAGCCATCATGACAACAGTTGTAAAACCACCTGCCGCAGCTGCTAGTGCCCCAGTATGGATGTCTTCCTTGTGTGTTTGACCAGGTTCACGGAAATGAACATGAATATCGACCAAGCCAGGAGCAACTACAAGACCAGTAGCATCAATTATCTCTGCTCCTTCTTCTTTAATCTCAGGCGCAATTTTGATAATTTTCCCATCTTGAACTAAGACATCACACACTTGATCCAAATCAGACTTGGGATCCATTACACGACCATTTTTAATTAGTAGCATCTGCTTTCTCCTTTATTCATAGAAATCGACTTGGGTATCCAACAATTTATCCCCATCATAAACAAACTTGGCTGAAAAGAAGGGTTTATCCTCTAAAAGCCACTCAACAAAGGTATGGTCACCTTCCCAAGTTGGCTTGCTCAAAACCTCATCATAGGGAACCCATTCTAGCGTTCCCTCGTTGCAGTCAATCAAGTCACCCTCGAACTCCGTCACCTTAAAAACATAGGTGTACCAGTCTAAATCTGGCGTAAATTCAGGAAAAGTGATAACACCTTTTAGAACTGGCTTGGCTTTCAGTCCCGTCTCTTCGAGGATTTCACGCGCCGCGCATTCCTGAGGGGTCTCTCCTCTCTCTAGCTTACCACCCACACCAATCCATTTCCCTTCATGAACATCATTTGGCTTCTTATTACGATGGAGCATGAGCAATTCTTTCCCGTTATCAATGTAGCAAATCGTCGCTAACTGAGGCATATTTTCTCCTTATCTAAGCCAATCGATTGGCTCTTGTCCTGTTTCTTTTAAGAATGCATTGGCCTTGGAAAAAGGCTTGGAACCCCAAAATCCTCTATAAACTGACAAAGGACTAGGATGGGCTGATTCGATAATCAAGTGATGAGGATTGGTAACTAAGGCCTTCTTCTTACGTGCATAAGCTCCCCAGAGTACAAAAACGACTGGTCTATCTAGATGATTGACCACCTGAATCACAGCATCCGTAAAAGGCTCCCATATCTGACCAGCATGACCATTGGCCTGTCCAGCAGGAACCGTCAAACAGGCATTAAGAAGCAAGACTCCTTGCTCAGCCCAAGCTGTCAAATCATGAGATTTCTTGACCCCAATATCATCTGACAATTCTTTCAAGATATTTTGCAAGGATGGCGGAGCTGGGATAGAGTCGGGTACAGAAAAACTCAAGCCCTGCGCTTGACCTGGCCCGTGATAGGGATCTTGCCCTAGAATCACCACCTTAACTTCTTCAAGCGGTGTTGTCAAGAGAGCCTGAAAAACCTTTTCCTTGGGTGGATAAATAGTCCCCTGAGCATAGACCTGATTCATAAACTGATTGATTTTCCCAAAATAACCCTCAGGTAATTGCTCCTTAATCAAAGCATGCCAAGACGAGTGTTCCATAGCCAACTCCTTCGTTTTTACTGCCTCTATTATAGCAAAAAGTGGCTATGGAAACCACTTTTTACAGTTTATCTAAACAATCCAGCAAGTCTTGGTAAGAATGGACTTCGTAAGTCGGTTGGGCTTGTGTGTGATTTTCGAGGTGATGAGGGTTGTACCAGATAGTGTCAATCCCCGCATTATTACCACCTTGAATGTCGGCAGTTAGGGAATCTCCAATCATCAGCGTCTTTTCTTTGCTAAAACCTACAATCTGCTGCCCCATTTTTTCATAAAAGAGGGCATCAGGCTTTTGTGTTTGCAACTGTTCAGAGATAAAGACTTGATTGAAATAAGGTGCTAGACCAGATTGAGCTAAACGCCCTGTCTGAATGGCAGTTATTCCATTTGTCGCAGCATACAAGTCATAATCACGCTCGATGAGGCTATCTAAAAGTTCATGAGCACCTGAAAAAGTTTGCCCCTGTTGGGCGAGGTAAAATTGGTAACGCTGGGCTAGAAAACTACCGTCTTTTTCCTCTCCAAAATGAGCAAATAAACAAGAAAAGCGCGTGTTAACCAGCTCTTGTTTACTGATTTTCTTTTGCTCCAAGTCCTTCCAGAGAGCCTTGTTCATAGGAACATAATAGTCTTTATAAGCCTGAATATCTGCAACCCCTTCTTCTTTTAGAAGTTGCGTTAAAGCCACATCCTCAGCAGCATCAAAATCAAGCAAGGTGTGGTCGAGGTCGAAGAGTAGAAATTTGTAGGACAATTTGGTGTTTTCCTTTCTAAGATAAACAACTTTCACTTCAGCCAGCTGTTTAATGTAAAAACTTAAAAGTGGTATAGTATCACAAAGAATAATCGTTCCAATTGATTAACTAATCCATACTATTCTAGTCAAGTTTATTTTTATTATAGAAAAATCTTCTATAAATTCGAGCAATAGTTAAAATACATACAAATATGACTCCCAAAATAGATAATACTATTTTCACAAAACTCATTTCAGAGCCTATTACATAGATATGAAAAAGAGGGGCTAGTCCTACACATAGAGACAATAGATAATTACTAAATCTTATCTCACCAATTCCTGCAAAAAAATGTTTCATTTTAAATATCCCCATTTTACCTTTCATCTTTATAATCCACTAACAAGCTACTAACAACTCTATTGACTTCTCTTTTTTTTGAAAAATCTTGACAGCAAATTTACTCCACTTAATGCCACTAAAACTTCAATGGGCAAAAAATAGTAATCCCATATCAAATGAGAAATCAGCAATGTTAGAAATAGTATACAGTCAATATAACTATTCTGAAAATACTCTGTAATTACATAATACAGATATACCACAACCATCAAAATTAAAACAACCATCATAATACTATTATCCTGTCCTTCTCACTAACGCTATTTCCAAAATTTAATTTTTTTATGACTTAGTAACGCAATTCCAATTAGTAATACACCTAATATAAATAAAAGTATTTCCCAAAATTTATTCTCAGTTTTAATAAGAGGAATAAGATACATGCTGACTAATATGGAACTTGCTCCTATAATAGCAAATATTATTCTGGCTTTATCACTTAGTTTAAACATATTTAATTCCCCATAAAATAAGCAGTAGCTACGTTTACTGTAACATTCCCCCGTCTTTATGTAGAGATAATCCCCCATCAAGACACCTCATTTCTTCTTACTCAATAGCAGCATAATTATTTGGTGATACGAGTTTCATAAGATTTCTCCTCTTTAACGTTGCATGGTTAGGATAGTTCTCCAATAAGTAATCGTCGACTGCGTTTAAAGCACTTTGTTACCTAGATAAGATATCCTTTCTCTACCTGATTTGATTTTAAAGAGAACTAAGATTTAATCATATTTATCTTATTTCTTATTTTTAAATAATTCATACTCTTTTTCTCTGATAAAGGGAAGTGAGAAATTAGAAAAAATTAGTAGAATTGAAAATAGGTATCCATCTTTTTGCATTGCTAAAACATAGCCTAAAAATAAATAGACAATCAAATCTAGTACAAAAAGAGAAAATATCCTCCTTTTCATCATCTCACTTGAATTAAAGATTCTGTTTAATAGAATCTTTATCGTAGTATCTACACAAATTTTTATCAAAAAGATAAGAGTCAATACATGATTATCAACTGTACCATGAAGAATAAATGGAAATATAGTTAATATAAAACTAGAAATCTCTAAATATTTTATCCAAGGAGATTGAGACATCTTACTTTTAAACTGACTGATTTTCCTATACTCACTAGCTAATCTAGTATCAAAATCTTTACCAATTTTATTAAAGATTAAAAACTCCAGGATAAAATTACTTATTAATACGATATAAGTAGAAACGTTTCCTGGGAAAAATTTATTGATTAAAATTGGAAAACTAATTAACAGAGTCGAGTTTATAGCCAAACAAATGGATACTATTTTATTCTTCACAGAGTATATAGGTAACGATACTATTGAATAGAGAAACGCTAAAAAAATAAGCAAGAAATACTCTGTGCTGCTAATTAGCGGCGCCCTTAATGATAAAAATAGATAGGCACCCCACACGATGATATGCGCTTTACGAATTGACTCTAGATTACTCATCTACCTACTCCTAATATGTAAAGAGAATCCATTTTTAGTTCACATTCTCTTTCCAACAAGTCATAAACGTTTCATGATATTTCCTTCTTTTACATTAGGTAAAGTTGAAATACATTTTTTGCAAGTGAAAATATTATTATTATTTGGAAACCCAAAATATCTATCCCTCTTCTAGACCTAAACCAAGTCAGATTAAAGATACAAATATAATGATAAGGCTTTCTTTTACTTTAGACTACCATAAAACAAGGAATCTTTCAACAAAATTCATTGGCAAACTACTATTCTAGAAGATTGACAGCTCAAATCTTTCAGAATAGAACAATCCTAACTATCGAATACCCTAACTTCATAAATATCTATGTAATTCTAGACCTAGAATTCCTATAAACTAAATGTTTTCGTACTATTCTAAGCTATTGATTACCTTAAATCTTAATTTTTGAAGAATTCTAAAGCTAGAATAGTCCCATCACAATCAGTTTTGAATGATTCACAATTTAGAAACTCTATGATTCTACTCCTTTTACATTAAAAAGGAACTGCATAAAGCAATCCCTTTCTGATTTTGAAATTATTTACTTAAAATTTAATAGTTGAGATAATCAATAGCCCACTTATAAAAAGAGTTATAGTAAAATTTCTTATTTATTGATTTCAAGCTCCAACAACTGTGTTTGAATAACTGACAGTTCTGCCCCAGCCTGAAGAAGAGCTGCTGCAGTATAGGCACCTTCTACAATTGGAACCCTATTGATCATGATACTTTTATCACTGAAATCAGCCACCATTTCTAAGTTCATTTTAGCAGAACCTAGGTCAAAAAAAGCTAATAAAGAATCTGCTGGATTTTCGGAAACAACCCTATCTACTTGATCAAAACTTGTTCCAATTCCTCCATCTTCGGTTCCTCCTACATAAGTAATCGGAACATCTTTAGCTACTTCACTAATCAGCTCAACAACACCTTCTGCAATGTGTTTGGAATGTGAAACGATAACAAGACCAACACTTCCCATTAAACCACCCCAGTTTCTAAAAGAGCAGTAAAGAGTAATCCTGATGAGAATGATCCAGGATCAATATGTCCCAGAGAACGTTCTCCTACATAAGATGCCCTTCCTTTAGTTGCAAGTAAATCTTTGGTAGCATTCACTACCTTATCAATAACCTCTTGAGTCAATTGGCCAGCAGACAAGGCAGCAATAACAGGAGTCCAAACATCAACCATTGTCTTTTCTCCAACTTCTGCTTTCCCACGTTTGACAATCATATCCAAACCACTTTGTAAGATTTCCTCTATTTTCGAATTTGAATCAGCCTTGGCCATGCCCATAAAAGCAGAGCCATACAAGGGACCAGAAGCACCACCTACCTTACTCAGTAGTTGCATTGAGACAAGTTTAAAAACATCACTGCTAGTCTCAAATTGCTTTCCTTCTAAGTTTTCCATAACTGCAGCCATGCCACGCGCCATATTTCCACCGTGGTCTCCATCTCCTATAGGAGTGTCTAGCTCACTAAGGTAATCTTTCTGTTCTTGAATCTTTTTATTAAAAAGCTTCATCCATTCAAGAGCTTGTTCAGCATTCATGAAACATTTCCTCCTTGAGTTTTACCAAGCTGGTGTAGTAACAGGTGCATTTAGAGCATCCAACCACTCATCATCTGCCAATCGAATCAATGTTAATGACAAGCCAGCCATATCAATTGAGGTCATATAGTTTCCAATTTTCTTAAATGCCAACTCAACACCTTTTTCATGGAGTAATTTAGCCACATCATTTGCAAATACGTATTGTTCCATAAGAGGAGTGCTTCCTAAACCATTGATGAGAAGGCCATAGCGTTCACCAGTCTTAAGTCGGAAACCTTCAGATAGTTTTTCAACCAATTCTGAGGCCAATTGTGCTGAAGGTTGCATTTTCTCTTTTTTATATCCTGGCTCACCGTGAATACCAACTCCATATTCAAACTCATCATCTTCTAGAACAAATCCGGGTTTCCCAACTTCAGGAACGGTTGCTCCAGACAAAGCTAGCCCAATTGTTTTAATTTCTAAGACAAGTTTATCGGCCAAGTCCTTTATTTCAGCTAATGATTTACCAGAACGAGCTGCAGCACCCAAAATTTTATGGACTAAAATAGTACCTGCAACACCTCGACGGCCTTGGGTATAGAGACTATTTTCAACAGCGATATCATCATCAACCACAACGCTTGCTACATCAATACCTTCCATTTCAGCAAATTCTTGTGCAATTTCAAAGTTCATAATGTCACCAGAATAGTTCTTGATGACCATGAAAACTCCAGCACCTTCATCAGCCGCCTTAATGGCTTCTAAAATTTGGTCCGGAGTAGGTGAAGTGAAGACTGCTCCACAAATGGCAGCAGACAACATTCCATCTCCTACAAATCCAGCATGACTTGGTTCATGTCCTGAACCTCCACCTGAAATGAGTCCAACTTTTCCTGTCTTTTCTGCCTTTCTAACGATGACATCAAAACCATCTAAGCGTTCTACCAAGTCATCATGCATGAATGACAATCCCTGCAACATTTCATCAACAACTTGTGTCGGTTCATTTATAATTTTTTTCATGAGAAACTCCTTTCGGCATGTACCTTTGTTTTCGCTTTCATTATATATTTTTTATCGCTGGATGATAAGGGACAGATTCTATTATTTGTCCCCTTTTAAACCCGTTTAAAACATTTTTTTGGTAAAATGAAGTAAGTAAAAGAAAGGTTTCCTATGGCATCATCACTTATTACAAAAAAACGGATTGCCAAGGCATTTAGAGACCTATTAGCTACTAGAGAATTTGACAAAATCTCTATTGTAGATATCATGGAATCAGCTGGCATTCGTAGACAAACCTTTTACAATCACTTTCTTGACAAATATGAACTGCTAGACTGGATATTTGAAACTGACTTAACCGAGTATATCACCAATAACTTAGACTTCATTTCGGGCCAAAAACTATTACAAGAATTATTTTTTTATTTCGAACAAGAGCGTGACTTTTATATTCAACTTTTTGATATTCAAGGACAAAATAACTTCTATGACCAATTTATCAGCTACTGTTGCTTGCTTGTATCAAAAATTTTAAAAGAATACGGTCAGATTGATATCGATTCATCTGCTTATACTTGTTTTTTGTTAGACTATCATTCACATGCTCTAGCAGAAATCGTGAAGGCTTACGTCAATAAAAAAAGTCCAGTTCCACAACCAGACTTTCTAATCATGACAATTATTGGAAAGAGACCACAATGACATTTATTTCAAATCATAAACAGAAAATTATTTCAAGTTACATTTCGGCAACTGTCAGCAGTCATCCTGAATTAGAAAAACACCCTACCTTACCATTAGTCTATCAAAAAAATCGAAATCCTCATCAGGTTCCAATATTGTCGGGTGGAGGTTCAGGTCACGAACCTGCTCATATTGGATATGTGGGAGAAGGAATGCTTACTGCTGCTATCTATGGCCAATTATTTACTCCACCTACAAGAACTGAAATCTTAGAGTCCATTCGTTTTTTAAACAATGGTCACGGTGTCTTTATCATTGTAAAAAATTTCGAAGCAGACATCAAAGAATTTAGCTCTGCCATTAACACTGCTAGAAAAGAAGGAATTAAAGTCGGCTATAGTCTAGCACACGACGATATTTCAATTGAACCTCACAATAGATTTCAAATTAGAGGGAGAGGGCTTGCAGGGACTATTTTACTTCATAAAGTTCTAGGATATGCAGCTCAAAATGGTGCCGACATCGAGCAACTAACTGATTTAGGTCATGAACTTGCTCCCGAAATCGCAACAATTGGCTTTGCAACGAAAGCTGCTAGTCTCCCCCAAGCCACCCTTCCACTATTTAACTTGGAAGAAGGAAATATTTCCTATGGTATTGGGATACATGGCGAAGAAGGCTATCGTATCGTCCCATTCCAATCATCGGAAATCCTTGCAAATGAAATTATAAGTAAATTAAGATTGCACTATCATTGGAAAAAGGGTGATCAATTTATATTGCTTGTAAATAATCTAGGCACTACCAGCAACTTAGAAATGGGCATATTTATCAATGATATCCTTCAACTCTTAGAAATTGAAGGAGTCACTATTACCTTTATAAAATCAGGAACATTTATGACCAGTCTAGATATGGCAGGTATATCCGTAACTCTTTGCCCCGTAAAAAATAAACAGTGGTTAGAAGCGCTCAATGCTCCAACGACAGCTTTTGCATGGTAATTTGCTTGTATAACTCAAAAGGGCTACATGACTTGATAGCCCTTTGTTTTTATCTTACGTTTAAAAGAACTCATTCTTGACATTTCAAATAGGCCATCTATCCTTTACAATTCTTCTGATGTGCTTTGAGTTTTTTCAGAGCCCAATCATAGTGGCTTGACGTGCTACTGACAAAGTAGGAACCTAGACTTGTCCCACCCGTCCACTTATAGATACCTTTGGTAAAGAGTTCGTCATTGCTAAAAACTTCTATCAACTCTAAAACCTCCCTATGTGATTGTTCTAGGAGTCTAGTCGCTTCTTCTAAGGAGGTTTTCTGGTGCTTCTTCCAAAAAGCGATATTCATTTCTCCATAAGTTTTCCAATTATAAGGTTCAGGTAGAAAAGGCCTTTCGTGACCTTCTTGATTAGAATGTACCCAAGTCAAAAGTAACTGATGCCATTCATAAAGATGGATCAGAACATCTCTTAGATTTTTATCCCTTTTCCAGTGAGCTTCTTTTTTCTTTGGGTCTCTTGAAAAATCAAATGGAGTCTGTAGCTCATCTTCACTTAGTTGGGAGATGAAACAATTGAGCTTTTCATAGTTTTCCTTAGAGGCCAGCATTAGCTCCTCTTTTGTTTTCGGTCTAGGCACAGAGTTCTCCCTTCATATCTCTAGTTATTATTAGAAATTTTTTATCCTTTAAATCTCTATAACTTATCCTTTAATTTCTCAACAAAGAGATAGGCTGCTGGACAGGTCAAAGTATTCTTAATCGTCAAATGGTTGATTTGATGGATCTTTTTTCGATCTGTATGGGGGAATTCACGACAGGCCTTTGGACGAACATCATAGATGGAACAGAGATTATCTCCTCCCAGAAAGGGACAAGGCATGGATTTAAAAACCTTATCACCATCTTCATCTACCTGCAGAAACTCCTCTTCAAAAGCTGGTAATTTCATCTTAAAGTACTTAGCGATTCGTGTAATATCCGCTTCTTTAAAGTCAGGTCCCAAAGTCTTACAACAGTTGGCACAAGCAGTGCAATCAATCTCCTCAAAAACTTCTTGGTGAATCTGTTGAGCTATCTTATCTAGATTTTTTGGTGGTTTTTTCTTTAGATTGGCTAAAACTTTACGGTGTTCCTTCTGCTTTTGCATGGCTAGCTGGTGGTAATACTCAATATCAATTTCTTTAGACATGATTTCTCTCTTATTCTATTTGCTTCTCCTATTATATCATGCCTCTTCATCATTGAAAAGTGGACTTTACAAGACTATACTATTCCCGAATGTATCAAAAAACCTTGCAACTAGGTTACAAGGTTAATGACATTAATCAAAATTAACGTATTCTTTTTGAAGTTCAAGAACTTCTTCCATTGTTGAACACTCTGTAAGGGCACGGTTAGCGTACTCTTCCATCTTAGCAGTATCCAATTTCTTCATCAAGCTACGTGTACGAAGTACAGATGTTGCTGACATAGAGAATTCATCCAAGCCCATTCCGACAAGAAGTGGAACAGCTTTTTGGTCACCAGCCATCTCACCACACATACCAGCCCATTTACCTTCAGCGTGAGCTGCCTTGATAACGTTGTTGATCAAGCGAAGGATTGATGGGTTATATGGTTGGTAAAGGTATGAAACTTGCTCGTTCATACGGTCTGCTGCCATTGTGTATTGGATCAAGTCGTTTGTACCAATTGAGAAGAAGTCAACTTCTTTAGCAAATTGGTCTGCAAGCATCGCTGCTGCAGGAATTTCAATCATGATACCAACTTGGATATCATCCGCAACTGCAACTCCTTCAGCAAGAAGGTTCGCTTTTTCTTCATCAAAGACTGCTTTAGCTGCACGGAATTCTTTCAATAGGGCAACCATTGGGAACATGATACGCAATTGACCATGAACAGAAGCACGAAGAAGGGCACGGATTTGTGTACGGAACATTGCATCTCCAGTTTCAGAAATAGAGATACGAAGGGCACGGAATCCAAGAAATGGGTTCATTTCGTGTGGCATATCGAAGTAAGGAAGTTCCTTATCTCCACCGATATCCATTGTACGAACGACAACTGGTTTACCATTCATTCCTTCAAGAACAGCCTTGTATGCTTCATACTGCTCATCTTCTGTTGGGAAGTCTTGAGAATCCATGTACAAGAACTCTGTACGGTAAAGTCCAACAGCTTCTGCACCGTTGTTGTTAACACCTTCAACGTCTTTTGGAGTACCGATGTTAGCAGCCAACTCGAAGTGTTTACCGTCAGCAGTCACTGTTTGAGCATCTTTCAAAAGTGCCCATTCAGCTTTTTGTTTAGCATAAGCTTCACCAGCTGCTTTAAATTCTGCTGCTTGTTCATCTGTTGGGTTGATAATCACTTCACCAGTGATTCCGTTAACGGCAAGGATATCACCGTCTTTCACTACTTCAGTGATGTTATTTGTTCCCAATACAGCTGCAATTTCAAGTGTACGTGCCATGATAGCTGAGTGGCTTGTACGTCCACCGATGTTTGTTACAAAAGCTTTTACAAAGTTTTTGTCCAATTGAGCTGTATCAGATGGTGTCAAGTCATGCGCAATCACAATTACTTCTTCATTGATAGAAGCTGGATTTGGCAATTTTTTACCAAGAAGATTTGCCAATACACGTTTTGTCACGTCGCGGATATCCGCTGCACGTTCTTGCATATATGGGTTGTCTTCCATGCCTTCAAAGATAGTGATGAACATGTCAGTCACTTCTTTAAGACCTGCTTCAGTATTGACTTTCTTAGCGCGAATTGTTTCTTTAATCTGACCAATCAATTCTGGGTCAGCAAGAACCATCAAATGAGCGTCAAAAACTTGAGCCGCTTCTTCACCAAGCGTACCTACAGCTTTCTCACGGATAAGAGAAAGCTCGTTTTGAGAAGCTTCAAGAGCTACATCCAAACGAGCCTCTTCTGCGTTTGTATCTTCGACTGAAACAGTATCGAATGACAAATCCGGTTGAACGAGTAGATATGCTTTTGCAACGGCAACACCATCAGATGCTGCGATTCCTTTAAGCATTTCTGTCATTTTCCTTATGCCAATCCTTCTTTTTCCATTGTTTCTGAGATTGCAGCGATAGCATCATCTGCATCTGCACCTTCAGCTGAGATAGTTACGTCAGCACCTTGGCCAACACCAAGACTCATAACACCCATGATTGATTTAAGGTTAACTGATTTACCTTTGTACTCAAGAGTGATATCTGAAGCAAATTTGCTTGCAGTTTGTACCAACAATGTTGCTGGACGTGCGTGAATACCTGTTTCTGCCACTACGTGGAAATCTTTAGAAGCCATAGTTTGACTCTCCTTTTGTTCTTTCTTTTTTGAGTTATATGTGATAACCCTTACAATTTGGTATTATATAATCTTCTAGGATTTTTTTCAAGCATTTTATGGGATTTATTCGATTTCCTTTCAGATAACTTGCTGAAAATCTTCTATTTTAGATAACAAAACACAGGATATAGTTTTTCAAAAAACAACTTATAGGATAATTATCACTATTTCACAAAGCAAACACTACATATTGTGTTTTGTAGGCTTGAGCAGAAAAACAGACCACTATATTTAGTTTTAAATCATTGACAAAAATTTATTTTCTGATATACTAAGAAAGTAATCTATTTTGAAAGAGGAGTTACACAATGGTAACCGTTTATTCTAAAAACAACTGTGTCCAATGTAAGATGACCAAACGTTTCTTGGACAGTAATAATGTCGCTTATCGTGAAATCAATCTTGATGAGCAACCTGAGTACATCGATCAAGTTAAAGAGCTCGGTTTCAGCGCAGCTCCTGTTATCCAAACACCAACTGAAGTCTTTTCAGGTTTCCAACCAGGAAAGTTGAAACAATTAGCATAATCTTAGTACATCATCCAGAAGAAACTGCTTCTAGGGCTAACTTAGAAGCCTTTCTTTTGTAATTAGATAAGGGAAATTTTATGGGATTAAAACATCTTGAAGACGTGACTTACTTCCGTCTCAACAACGAAATCAACCGTCCTGTCAATGGACAAATCATGCTTCATAAAGATAAGGAAGCCTTGGATGCCTTCTTTAAAGAAAATGTAGTTCCAAACACTATGGTTTTTGATTCAATCAAAGATAAAATCAACTACCTCATTGAACACAACTACATCGAAACAGCCTTTATCAAGAAATACCGTCCAGAATTTTTGGAAGAATTAGCTCAATTTATCAAAGACCAAAACTTCCAATTCAAGTCTTTCATGGCAGCTTATAAGTTTTACAATCAATATGCCTTAAAGACTAACGACGGTGAATACTATCTTGAAAGCATGGAAGACCGTGTCTTCTTTAACGCCCTTTATTTTGCTGATGGTGATGAAGCTGTTGCGATTGATATTGCCAATGAAATCATCCACCAACGCTATCAACCTGCTACTCCTTCCTTCTTGAATGCTGGACGTGCTCGCCGTGGGGAGTTAGTATCTTGCTTCCTAATCCAAGTAACTGATGATATGAACTCTATCGGACGTTCTATCAACTCAGCTCTTCAACTTTCACGTATCGGTGGTGGTGTGGGAATTACCCTCAGCAACCTTCGTGAAGCTGGTGCACCTATCAAAGGCTATGAAGGAGCTGCTTCAGGTGTCGTTCCAGTTATGAAGCTTTTCGAAGATAGCTTCTCTTACTCAAACCAATTGGGTCAACGTCAAGGTGCCGGTGTTGTTTACCTCAATGTCTTCCACCCAGATATCATCGCCTTTCTTTCAACTAAGAAAGAAAACGCCGATGAAAAAGTTCGTGTAAAGACCCTTTCACTTGGTGTTGTAGTACCCGATAAATTCTACGAATTAGCACGTAAAAATGAAGAAATGTATCTCTTCAGTCCATACTCAGTAGAGCTTGAATACGGTGTGCCATTTAACTACATCGACATCACTGAAAAATACGATGAGCTAGTCGCAAATCCAAATATCCGCAAGACAAAAATCAAGGCGCGTGATTTGGAAACTGAAATCTCTAAATTGCAACAAGAGTCTGGCTACCCTTATGTAGTCAACATTGATACGGCTAACCGTGCAAACCCTGTTGATGGTAAGATTATCATGAGTAACTTGTGTTCTGAGATTCTTCAAGTTCAAGAACCAAGCTTGATCAACGATGCTCAAGAATTCCTTCAAATGGGAACGGACGTTTCATGTAACCTTGGTTCAACCAACGTAGTCAACATGATGACTTCACCTGACTTTGGTCGTTCTATCCGTGCTATGGTTCGTGCCCTTACTTTCGTTACAGATAGTTCACACATCGTAGCTGTTCCTACCATCGACCACGGAAATAGCCAAGCTCATACCTTTGGTCTTGGTGCCATGGGACTTCACAGCTACCTTGCCCAACAATTGATTGAATATGGATCGCCTGAGTCTGTTGAATTTACAAGCATCTACTTCATGCTCATGAACTACTGGACCTTGGTAGAATCAAACAATATCGCGCGTGAACGTGGTATCACCTTCCACAACTTTGAAAAATCAGACTATGCTAACGGAAGCTACTTTGACAAATATGTGACTGGCGAGTTTGTTCCAAAATCAGACCGTGTTAAAGAACTCTTCAAAGATGTCTTTATCCCAAGTGCTGCTGACTGGGCTGAACTTCGCGACAAGGTTCAAGCAGATGGTCTTTACCACCAAAACCGCCTTGCTGTAGCGCCAAATGGTTCTATCAGTTACATCAACGACGTTTCTGCTTCTATCCACCCGATTACGCAACGTATCGAAGAACGTCAAGAAAAGAAAATCGGTAAAATCTACTATCCTGCTGCTGGCTTGTCAACAGAAACCATTCCTTACTACACTTCTGCCTACGACATGGATATGCGTAAGGTGATTGATGTCTATGCTGCTGCAACTGAGCACGTGGACCAAGGACTTTCACTCACTCTCTTCATGCGTAGTGACATTCCAAAAGGTCTTTACGAATGGAAGAAGGAAAATAAGCAAACGACACGTGACTTGTCTATCCTTCGTAACTATGCCTTTAACAAGGGAATCAAGTCTATCTACTACGTCCGTACCTTTACAGATGATGGTGGAGAAGTCGGTGCCAACCAATGTGAAAGCTGTGTGATTTAATCTTTGCTTGAGGGAACTACATTTTCTCAGATAAGTGATTCATTCACCCTGCTAAACTAGAATAAGCATCTATACTATGAAATAACAAAAAGTCGGGCTTCCGACTTTTTGTGCGATACTCCTCTAGAATTATGATAAAATAGAAGTAATTGTGAGTTCGCAATACTAAACACAGAAAGAGATTTCAAAATGGAAACTTACTACAAAGCCATTAACTGGAATGCCATCGAAGATGTCATCGACAAATCAACTTGGGAAAAACTGACGGAGCAATTCTGGCTCGATACACGTATTCCCTTGTCAAATGACTTGGATGACTGGAGAAAGCTATCAAATGTAGAAAAAGACTTGGTAGGAAAAGTCTTTGGTGGTTTAACACTTCTCGACACTATGCAATCTGAAACTGGGGTTCAAGCCCTTCGCGCGGACATCCGTACACCACATGAGGAAGCTGTTTTCAATAACATCCAATTTATGGAATCTGTTCACGCTAAATCTTACTCATCAATCTTTTCAACCTTGAATACTAAGGCTGAGATTGAAGAAATTTTCGAATGGACCAATACCAATCCGTACCTACAAAAGAAGGCTGAGATTGTTAACGAAATCTACCTAAACGGTAGCCCACTTGAAAAGAAAGTTGCCAGCGTCTTCCTTGAAACCTTCCTCTTCTACTCTGGTTTCTTCACACCACTCTACTATCTCGGTAACAACAAACTAGCCAACGTTGCGGAAATCATCAAATTAATTATTCGTGATGAATCTGTTCACGGAACTTACATTGGTTACAAATTCCAACTTGGTTTTAATGAATTACCTGAAGAAGAGCAAGAAAAACTCAAAGAATGGATGTACGACCTGCTCTACACTCTCTACGAGAATGAAGAAGGTTATACAGAGAGCCTCTATGACGGTGTTGGCTGGACTGAAGAAGTCAAGACCTTCCTTCGCTACAATGCTAACAAGGCACTCATGAACCTGGGACAAGATCCACTCTTCCCAGATTCAGCAGATGATGTCAACCCAATCGTCATGAACGGTATTTCAACAGGAACTTCCAACCACGACTTCTTCTCTCAAGTCGGAAATGGTTACCTCCTTGGTGAAGTTGAAGCCATGCAAGACGATGATTACAACTACGGTTTGGACTAAGGTCATCTATTTTATAAGTGATATCAACATCATGGTTCGTTTAAAACAACCATGATGTTTTTGTTTTTGTTTTCTTTTGTTTTTTAAATTGATTGATTGAATACTTTATGATAAAATAGTAATAGAAATAGAGGTGATAACGATGTTAAAGCAGGAAAAACTAGATAATATTCTAGAAACGGTAAATACAAAGGGAACTATTACTGTAAAAGAAATCATGACTCGCTTGGATGTATCAGATATGACTGCTAGACGCTACTTACAAGAGTTAGCCGACAAGGATTTACTTGTTCGGGTGCACGGGGGAGCTGAAAAAATTCGTACAGGTTCCATTTTAAACAATGAACGTTCCAATATTGAAAAACAAAGCTTACAGATTGCAGAAAAACAAGAAATCAGCCGTTTTGCAGGCCATTTAATTGATGAAGGTGAAACCATTTTTATTGGTCCAGGTACAACCTTGGAATCTTTTGCCCGTGAACTTCCAATTGATAATATTCGTGTTGTAACAAACAGTTTACCAGTCTTTCTCATCTTAAACGAACGAAAACTAACAGATTTGATTTTAATAGGTGGAAACTATCGCTCTATCACTGGAGCCTTTGTCGGAACACTAACCTTGCAAAACTTGGCCAATTTGCAATTTTCTAAAGCCTTCGTTAGCTGTAATGGTATTCAGGACAATGCGATTGCGACCTTTAGTGAAGAGGAAGGTGAATCTCAACGCATAGCCCTCAATAATTCCAATAAAAAATACTTACTAGCTGACCATAGTAAGTTCAATAAATTTGATTTCTATACCTTCTACAATATCTCTGATATTGATACCATCGTTTCAGATTCTAAACTGAGCAAAGAAACGTTTGAACAACTTTCAAAACAAACAAAAATTATTCTTTCTAAACCATAAGACTGAGGATTGATAAAATATAAAATGCGTCATATCAAGAAAATAAAAATCTTGATATGACGCATTTTTTGATGAAGATTTTTACAAAGAGTTTCCTAGATTCTTTATGATTGTTGAAACGGCATAAAATCTGAATCAAAGGAGATATTATCCCGTTCTTCAGGACTGATAAAATTTAAAAAGATATTTTTAAATTCTTCCAGCTCATAGTCTGAATGGCAAATCCATTCTTTACCGGTAGAGACATACCATTTCCCAAGTTTTTTCAGCTCCTCATTAGTCAAACAAGGTATTTGAGAACATTTATCAAAATTGATAATATAAACTTTTTCATAAATAGATTGGATAAAATCTTTGAACATCTTTTGCCTCACTAGAATTCTATATCTAATTACTCATTCTACTAGTCTATAATCTGACTTTCTGCTACTTTCTTGTACCAGTGAGCTGATTTCTTAGGATAACGTTCTTGAGTTTCAAAGTCTACATAGAAGAGACCGTAACGTTTTTCATAACCGTTTGACCATGAGAAGACGTCCATCAATGACCAAATGAAGTAACCCTTTACATTCGCTCCATCTGCAATAGCATCAGACAAAACCTCTAAGTGTTGTTTGACATAATCAATACGACCATCATCGTAAACAGTGTTATCAACGAACTCATCTTTATATCCAAGACCATTTTCAGTGATGTAAATCTTCTTGTAGTTCGGATAATCTTTCTTCACTCGCATGATTTGATCATACAAACCTTGAGGATAGATAATCCAATCCCAGTCTGTACGTGGCACATAATCTGGAGCTACACGACGACCAACACCTTTGATTTGGTATTTAGAGCTTCCTTTCTCACCCTTACCATTATGAATGATTTCTGTTTCGCCATCAAAGGCTTCCATCCAGTCACTCATATAGTAGTTGATGCCTAGAAAATCATTCAAGTCTTTTGCAGCTTCTAATGCTGTGAAATCTTCTTCACGAATATCCAAGCTACCACCATTGACTGATAAGATATGGTTAACACCTTCCATCGTTTCATCTGAATAGCGACCTAGATAAGTTGCATCCAAAATAAATTTATTGTGAATAATATCTTCCAACTCAGCTGCACGAACATCTGCTGGATTTTTAGGATCTAAAGGATACTTGGTTGGCAAAGCATGAACAACACCAATTTCACCTTTATAGCCTTTATCTTTATATAGCTTGACTGCACGCGCATGAGAAACCATCATATTGTGGTGCGATTGGAAAACTTTGGCAAGGTCGTACTGAATACCTGGAGGGAATTTTCCAACCAAGTATTGACCATCACCAATTGGCCCAATTTCATTAAAGGTTGTCCAATAGTTTACTTCTGGGAATTCTTCAAAACAGAAAGCCGCGTAGTCTACAAAGTGTTCAATGTTTTCACGGTTTAAGAAGTCTCCATTTGAGTGGAGAGCTTCTGGCGTATCAAAGTGATGAAGAGTTACAAAGGGCTCAACATGACGTTTGTGGCACTCTGCAAATAAACTATGATAAAACTCGACACCTTTCTGATTTACTTGACCGTAACCGGTTGGGAAAATACGTGACCAAGCAATGGAAATTCGAATACCATTGATACCATACTCTTCTGCTAGCTTGAGGTCAACTGGGTATCGATTGTAAAAATCACTGGCTGGTTCGGCAGTGTACCAGTAATTATCTTCAAGATATTTATCCCACGCAACTGGTCCTTTTCCATCAGTATGTGTAGCACCTTCTGCTTGATAGGCAGCTGTTGCGCCACCGAAAATAAAGTCTTTTGGAAGTGTTTTTGTCATTTTTTCACCTATTTCTTGATTTAAATAAACTAAAAGTGAGAGGAGAGGAGTCAGTGAGCCATCCTTCTCCATCTCACTTCTTGTACCAAGTCACCGAATTGTGACATGAGAAGGTAAAAACGATATCTTTTTACCGACGAATTAATAAGGCGATTAGGAAATTTGCCATAGCGATTTCCGTAACGAGAGGAGACTATTTCAGAGTCCCTATCGTTAATCGAATTGTGACATGAGGAGGTAAAAACGATATCTTTTTACCGACGAATTAATAAGGCGATTAGGAAATTCGCCATAGCGATTTCCGTAACGATAGGAGACTGTTTTATAGTCCCTATCGTTAATCGAATTGAGCTTGTACGAATGCAAGAGCACCTTTTCCATCACGAGTTAATTTGATGTATTGAGCGCCTTCTGTTTTCGCTAGTTTAATACCGAGCTTATCTGTTTCTGCTTTCATGTCTTCAAAGTTTGAAGCAACTTGAGGGGCAAGGATAACAAGATCAAACTCTGGCAACATTTCACGGTGAGCACCATAGCCACCTGCTGCTGCTTTCACAGGAACATTGTATTCTGCAGCTGCCTTATTCAAAGCATTCGCAAGAAGTCCACTTGTCCCTCCACCTGCACAGAGAACGAGAACATTTGTTTCTTCAGTGATTGTATTTTGTGCTGCTTCTACACCAGCTTTTTCAAGAATAGCATCTGCTTTTGCAGTGTTGAAGTTTGCAGCAACTTTTTCTTTCAATTCATCATTAGATTTACCTGAACGCTCTTCTTCAAGAATTTGTTCATCATATACTTTAAGGAATGGATAGTAAATGACTACGTCAACCACGATTAGAAGAGCAGCAAGAATGAATGATAGAACTTGGAAGTTCGTACCAAGAACTAGACCTAGTGGAGCTGGGGTTGTCCATGGTAGATTAGCAGTAAATGAATTCATTCCAAGAGTTTCAATAAAGAATTTAAAGATCCAAACGTTTGCGATAGGAGCAAAGATAAATGGAATGAAGAAGATTGGATTCAAAACAAGAGGTGCACCAAACAAGATTGGTTCATTTACACCAAAGAAAGTTGGAACTACTGAAGCACGTCCGATTGCACGGTTACGTTTTGATTTTGTTAACCACATGAACATGAATGGAACAACCAGTGTCGCACCAGTACCACCCATGGTAACGATAAACATTTGTGTACCAGAAGTAAGAATCTTGTCAGCGTGCATACCTTGTTGGAGAAGGTTCAAGTTGACTTCGGCATTTGCATAGGTAATAGCTGCGATTGCTGGTTCAACGATAGATGGACCATGAATCCCAACAAACCAGAAGAAGGCAAAAGCACCAAAGATAATGGTAATACCAAGATAGCCATCAGCTGCAGAGAATAATGGTGCAAAGAATTTACCGATTGATTCAGCTACGCTTGCACCAACAAAATGACGAACTAGTAAGTCAAGAGCATAAAGTGAAACAACTGAGAGAGTGAATGGAATCACATCTTTAAAGACTTGTGAGATATTTGGTGGAACTTCGTCAGGCATACGAATAGTGACGTTGTTCTTAACACAAACCTTATAGATGGCTACAGTAACAAAGGCAGCAAGGAAGGCTGAAAGCAAACCTTTTGTCCCCAAGAATCCAGTAGCTAGACCATTTTCGATAGGATCAGCTGCCAACATCAACAAACCAACAATCGCTGCTAACAGTGTTGACATATAGTTGATTTGATTGGTTTTCTCCATGCTACGGTTTACTGAGTCGGTCAATGACTTAGCTGTTGTACCAGCTACCAACAAAGCCAAGATACCCATTGAATAGCTGTAAGGTTTCATCAGAAAGGCTACAACTTCATCAGACCATTTAAAGCCCCATGAGTTTGGTACAAAGGCAATCAAGATAAAGATACTTGAGAAGAGAATAACAGGCATACCTGCAATGAAACCATCACGAATAGCACGAAGATAGATATTACGAGATAATTTCTCAAAGAAAGGTTTTCCTTTCTCGATAAATGCAATTAGTTTATTCATTATTTAACTCCTCTCTTATAAAGTTCGATTAAGTGGTGCATCAAATCTTTTAACAAGACAGTTGTCATCAAGTGGTCTTGGCCATGCATCATGGTCACACTATAGGCTAAGTCCTCACCAGAAGCTTCCTTAGTCAATAGACTTGTTTGCGCGTGGTGAGCCTCTGCAATGCAAGAACCAGCTTCCTCAACTAAGCTATCCGCTTTCGCAAAATCACCAGCTTCAGCAGCTTTCAAGGCTTCCAATAGTTTTGAACGAGCATCGCCAGCATAGGCTACGATTTCAAAACCTAACAATGTTACTTCTTCTCTATTCATGATAGAATTCTCCTTATATAGTTTTAAATAAATTTTTATGACAATAAACGTTGGATATGTAGAACTAGATAAACTCGTTCACTTTTATACAAATCAAGACCCGTATGTTGCGTAATCACATCATAAATCTTGGAACCAATCTCGAACGCTTTTGGATAGGATTGTTTAATATGATCTTCCATATCCAGAAGTGATTGGTTATCATCTCTAGATCTGTCTAAATAATCCAAGAAATAATTCAAATGAATCATAAAACGATCATAGAAATGGTTATTCTCTTTAGTTCGTTGAATTGCATAATCCGTTAAAACTTCTTCAACATTCCTGAGAATTTCTTTCCTCTTATCAATCGACTCCACAAGTTCCACTTCATTTTCACCTTCGGCATTAATGAAATGATAAGCAATCCGAATAATTTCGTCCTCAGGAAAATGATCTGCTAGCTTCTGGCGGTAAATTTCAAATGCTTCATTTGCGATTTGAAAAGCGACAGGATACTTAGTGGAAATATCTGGCAGATTACTATCCTTGTACCTTCCTTGTGCTAGAGCTTGGTAAGAACAGTAAATATGATCTGTCAAGGTTACGTAGAGATACTCTTGAATCGGATAATGATATTTCTTTGATAGCTTATCAATGATTTCATAAGTCACCGTGATAAAATCAAGCGGAACATCTTTGAGGAGAGCCATAAAGTTTTCTCTGGACTCTTCGGTCTTCATCCGAAAGATTTTCTCAACCTGCTGTTCAGAAATCAAATCTCCCTTCTTCTTTCCAAATGCAATCCCCTTACCAATTACAATCACTTCTTCTCCTTTATCATTCCTGACAAGCGAAACATTATGATTTATTGGATTTAGAATTCGATACATGTCAACCTCCTTTTATATCTTAAAGGTATATGAGTACAAAAAATGACCACAAATGAACTAGAAAATCAGCCGATTTCTAATTCACCTGTGATCATGCCTAATATTACTTAGTAACACTCACCTTGTATTAACTTGTGATTTAAGTATAGCACAAGTAAGTTGTTTTGTAAACCTTTACATAAAATTTTTTTTAAAATTTTTTTAGATTCATGTTCCTAACCTAGGAGGACTTGCTTACACGCGTTCTTTCCATGAAGTCGCTGTTGTTTGAAGAACTTTATTGAGCTCATCAATGTTTTCAAATCCAGTTGTGCGAAGCCATTCACGAGCTGCTGCTTCACCATCTTTGATGTAAGCTTCAACTGATCCAGCCCATGTAGCACGGCCACAAAGAACTCCGTTAAAGTTTGCACCTGATTCATGAGCAAATACAAGAGTATCTTGGAAGAGTTTAGCTGATACACCAGCACTCAAGTAGATGTATGGCAAGTTAGTTGCTTCATCTTGTGCTTTGAAGAATGCTGCTGCTTCTTCACGTGTATAAACCACTTCACCTTCAGCGAAGCCTTCAACATATTTAATGTTAACAGGAACTTCTACTTTCAAGACATCAATGTTAAAGCGCGGGTCTGAGAAGACTTTCATAGCACCGATAACTTTGTGTGGTTTTACTTTCGCATATTCTACAGAACCGGCGTCCGCAATTTTTTCATCGTAAGCAAGGATTTCAAGGAAGAATGGGATATCTTCAGCCACACATTCAGAACCGATGCGTTCGATGTAAGCTTGTTTTTCTTGGTTGAGTTCGTCTGAGCTATCTACATCATAGTAAAGCAAGAATTTAACTGCATCTGCACCTTCTTCTTTAATACGTTTTGCAGACCAAACATCCAAGCAGTCTGGCAAGCGTTTTGTACTTGTTGTGTCATAACCTGTTTTTTCATAAGCAAGGAGAAGACCAGCTTTTTCATCAAGAGCTTTAGTCGCTGGAAGTCCATATTCTGGATCAAGAAGCATAGATGAAGCGTATTTAGTCAATTCATCTGCTACCAAGACTTTCAGTTCTTCCATTTGAGCCACAGTTGGTTCTTCTGTTTGGTGTTGAGCCATTAGGCGTTTCAAAGCACCACGTTGGTCAAATGCAAGAGCTGAGATGATTCCATTTTCATCAGAAAGTTTTTCTAAGCGTGCACGTTTTTGTTCTGTTAAAGCCATTTTATACCTCTTTTACTATTAATTGATCATATAGAGCTTGATAGTTGGCCATGTTGACATGACCAGTCATTTTTTCTTGAGCATTGAGCATACCAAGGACATTTGCCTTGATGAGTAATTCTGAATCCGATTCTTTATGAAGTAGCCCTGAAGAAATCCCTGCCACAGTAGAATCTCCAGATCCGACAGGGTTGACTACCTGAATTCTAGGAATATCTACCTTGTAGAAAGTGTCACCATGTTTGGCAAAAGCACCGTTGGCACCAAGTGAAACGATAATCCATTCAATACCTGCAAACAAGGGTTCTTGAAGGACTTCTTTTAATTCATCCAAATCCTCGGAAACTTCTCTTCCAAGAAGCTGAGATAATTCCTCATTATTTGGTTTGATGACTGTTGGTTTATGTGGTGATTCAAGAACCGCCTGAAGAGCTGCACCAGAGCAGTCCAAAACTACAGGCTTGCCAGCTTGATTAGCAAGTTCTACCAAGCTCGCATAGTAATCAACTGGAAGACCAGCTGGTAAACTACCTGAGATAGCTACTACTTCAACTGACCCCAGAAGATTTTTGAAATGTTCCAAAAAGTCTTGACCTTCCTGTTCCAATACTACAGGACCTTTTTCAAGAACTTCTGTTTGGTTATCTCCATGAAGAATAGCGATACAGTTACGAGTTTCTCCCTGAATTGAGAAGAAATCTTTCTTTACTTGATCATCGATATTTTCAACCAAAAACTCACCAAGTTTGCCACCCACTAAACCAGTAGCAAGAACAGAATCCCCAAATTCTGAAAGTACTCGGGTAACATTGAGTCCTTTACCACCAGCCGTTTTGGTTACATCCACCACACGATTGACAGTATCAATCTTCAACTCATCCAAGGGATAGGAAATATCAATGGATGGGTTCATTGTGACTGTTAAAATCATAGGTCACCTCTTAGTCGTGGTATTCTCCGCGATCCCATTTTTCAAGGAATTCAGTGAAGAAGTTTGCGTCTGTTTGTTGAGCATTGTGACTTTCAACGTGTTCAATTTTCGCAATCAATTTTTTGTTTTCTTCAGATGGTTTGTATTCAGCATGAATGAAAGCTTCGATGATATCGCACATGAGCAATTCACCAGTAATCTTACCACCAAAACCAATAACGTTGGCGTTCAATTGTTCTTTAGCATAAAGAGCTGTTGTCATATCACGAACCAAGGCAGAACGAACACCTGGAACTTTATTTACAGCATTGTTGATACCAACACCAGTACCACAGATACATACCCCAAGATCAGCTTGACCACTAGTTACAGCTTCCCCTACTTTTTTACCAAAGATTGGGTAGTGAGTACGTGTATGGTCATAAGTACCAAAGTCAATGACTTCATATCCTTTTGATTTCAAAAATTCTGAAACCGCCATTTTCTCATCTGTTACGATGTGGTCACATCCAATTGCAATTCTCATTTTTAACTTACCTTTCTTACTGTAATCTAATTAGCACATTTTGTTCAACATGTCGACACGAATTTGGTGACGTCCACCATCGTATTTACCGTTAACAAATCCTTTAGCAATGTTTTTAGCCAATTCATCACCAACAAGTTGTGCACCCATAGTGATCATACGTGAGTTGTTGTGGCCACGAGTCATATAAGCTGAACGTTCGTCAGAAACTTCTGCAGCAACCATTCCTTTGATTTTTGTTGCGACCATAAATGGACCCGCTCCATAAGCATCAATCACGATACCAAGGTTTTGTTCTTCTTTGTTTACTTCTGCAGCAACAGCAAGAGTCACATCAACAAAGTCTTGACCTTCAGCTGTAACATCCACAACGTGGAAGTTTTCTTTTTCCAAGAAGTCTTTCACAACTTCTTTCAATCTCAAACCTGCAGCATCTGCACCGATAACAATAGACATATTGTATACTCCTTTTTATTTTTCTAGGCTAATAAAACCTTTTATAGTTAGCAGTTTATACTCTTCGAAAATCAAATTCAAACCGCGTCAACGTCGCCTTGCCGTACTCAAGTACAGCCTGCGGCTAGTTTCCTAGTTTGCTCTTTAATTTTCATTGAGTATTACCTACAAAAAGCTTTCTAGCAGTTTATTGACAAATTGGATTGAACGAGATGAATGACACCTTATTCAAGTTTAGGAAACCAGCTTCCTAGAAATAATCTTTCTCTACGAAAGAAAATATAACAAGTGATTATTTGTTTGTTACAAACATCATTTGTTGCTTACAAACATAATATACTCCTATTTCTAGAAAAAGTCAACAGTTAGTGTTTGTTTTTATGTTTTATTTTTTAACTAAAAAATTTCGATGTCAAAACCAATTTGATCCACTTGACCAGGTTCTAGGAGGCGAACATTCTTCTTATCTTCTAGATGATCTCCTTCTTCAAGGGATGTTGACAAGCCAGACCATGGTTCAAAAGCAATGAAAGGTCCTTTATTCAAAGTTGACCAGATGATGAGATTTGGAAACTCTGCAAAGTGCACTTTCAATCCCTTATCATGTTTACGAGAACGAAGTGCAATTGTTCTAGATTGTAATTCATCTAAAGTAACTGCATCTGTGCTAAACAAATCATAGCTGAGGTCTACTTCTTTTTGACCTTCTAGCCATGGACTTCTATCTTGGAAATCCAACATACCTGTTTCTGGGAAAGGGTGTGGAACAGAGCAAGTCTCTTCTTTCTCAAACTCTAAATAGTAATCTTCATAGACTTCATCATCAAGTAGAGGACAATTAAATCCTGGATGGCCACCAATAAAGTAAGGCATGACCCTGCTAGTTTCTTTATTGAAAATCTTGTATTGAGTCCGTACTGTTTTACCAGTAAGGATATAAGTGATTTCTATGCGGAAATGATAAGGGTAGTTTTGATAACTATTCTCATCGTTTTCAATTGCAAAAGTTACACTGTTTTCCGTTTGTTCAACTAAGTCAAATTCTTTCTTGCGGACCAGACCATGACGAGGAATCTTTCCTTTACTTTCTTGCCCCTTCTCATCTATATAGACGGCTGTATCCTCTCTCAATGAACCACAAATAGGGAAGAGAACAGGAGCTTGTCCACTCCAATAAGTAGCATCTCCTTGCCACAAATACTCTATTCCCTCAGCATCTTTTATAGAAGACAGAGCCCCACCAAAACTGTTAAATTGAACACTTAATTGTTCTGATTTTAATTCAATTACCATTATTTTCTCCGATTTCTTGATAGTTTATAAAAAACTAGGCTGTCGCTCCTAATGGATGTCGACAACCTAGCTTAAACAATTTACATTTTATAGGAGCGCATTATTTTGCTTTTGCTGCGTACTCTTCGTTACGTTTGATCATTTGTTTTCTGTACCATGCAAAGATACCGATATAGAACACAAGGAAGACTACCGCACCAAGGATTGCTTTGATATCACCAGTTGTAGTGTTACCAATTGTCCAACCAAGAAGTTTTTCGATTGGTCCTTCAAGAGTTGAGTGAGTAATCAATTGAGTTTCACTCACACCTGCTGGGAAGGCACCTACACCTTTAGCAAGTTCTGTTGCAAATGGTGCGATAAGTGTACCTGAAAGAAGGAAGAGTGGCAACAAGAGTGTTCCGAAAATAATCATACGGAGCAATTTACCACGTGTTACAACCAAGAGAGCTGGAGTAACACCCATTGCGATGATACCTGCAAGTGGCAAGATACCATTTCCAACTTTTGAAAGAAGCACAGCTTCAATCAACATGATTGGTGCAAGTACGTTAGCACAAGCCCAGATTTCAGCACGACCAGCGATGAATGGCCAGTCAAGACCGATGTTGAATTTACGTCCTTGAAGACGTTTAGTAGCAACGTTTGTAATACCTTGTGATAGTGGTTCTACGGCTGCGATGAACCATGAACCGATAAGTGAGAAGAGTTCCAAAGATACACCGGCAGTCAAACCAAGAGACAACCATCCTCTGATAACAAGACGCCATTTATCTGCATCGGCAACACCTGCAATTGGATGTGGAGTTCCCATAATACCGATAACGATACCAAGAATGAAACCGATGAAGAATTTAGATCCCCAGAAACCGATTTTTTTGTTCAATTTAGCAGCGTCAAAGTCATATTTATCAAGTCCTGGGAAGAATTTTTCAAAAATCTTATCCAAAACCATGATAACTGGGTTCATCATGTAGTTCATGTGAGTTGATGTCATTGGTGATGAACTTGGTGCGTTAAGAAGGTCATCAAATGTAGGTTTCATCAAGTCAGAGTTGATAATTTTCAACACACCAACAAGGACGATAGCTGCTGTAGCAATAAAGAGTGAAACTCCTTGGCTCACACCATTGTTGTCTGCATACCATTTAATCAAAAGACCTGTGATAGACAAGTGCCAGATATCAAAGATATCAACGTCAAGTGTATCAGTTTTCTTCATAGCTAGCATCACTATGTTGACAATCAACATGATGAGCAAGAAGTATAGTGTCCAAGCAGATCCCCAAGTGATTGTTGCAAGTGGTGCCCAACCAACGTCAGTGATACTCAATTGGATACCAGTGTTTTCAACGAATTTTGCTAGTGATGCTGAGAAAGCAGTGTTTAGCATACCGATGATGGCACCGATACCTGTAAGAGCGATGGCAAGTTTGATACCACCTTCAAGCGCTTTGGAGAATTTCACTCCAAAAAGTAGAGCCAATATTGTCAAAATGATTAACATGATGACAGGACCACCCATATCTAAGACGGGTGTAAAGACCTTTTTGATTAGGTCAAAGATTGCATCCATAACAGTTCCTCCCTTTTTATGTTATATGAATGTTAACAAATTAGAATTAGCTTAATCCGTGTTCTTTAATAGCTGCTTCAATATTGTCAAATACTGGAGCACTCATAGCTGGGATACGGAATAAGATTGGTCCAGCTTCGATAACTGGAATACCTGGATCAAAACCAAGATCTGTCGCAGCAATTGGTGTGAAGATGTCATAACCTTTGATAAGATCTTCGTTAACGTCTTTGACCATGACTGCATCACAGTGAACATCAAAACCGCGGTTTGAAAGTTCTTCTTCAAGAGCACTTTTAATTTGGTGGCTTGAGTTAACACCTGCACCACAGGCAGCAAGAATTTTAATCATATGGATTTCCTCCGATTTAATATTTTTAATAGACAAGATTAAGCGATTGCTTCAGCAATATAAGCATAGAGAGCTTCTGGTTCAGAAATTTTTGATAGGTCTTCAAGATGACCATTTCCAGTAAAGAAGTCCATCAACTGAGCAAGAATGTTCGTTTGACTTGAACTTGAGTTATTAATGATAAAGAAGAGTAAAGATACTTCTACTTCCTTATCTGGTGCAATCATATTGTGGAAAGTCACCGGTTTATCCAATCGAACAACCACAACTTTTTCAGCTAGATTATGAACAATATCTGTATGAGGAATAGCCACATTCGGCAAATCCTTACCCAAAAATTCCATATCTAGGCCAGTTGGAAATGACTTTTCACGCGTGATCAAGGCTTCACGATAAGTTGGAGTTACGATTTCTCGTTCTTCCAATAAAGTTGCTACCTGATCAAAG
The DNA here is from genome assembly GCF_002096755.1 of Streptococcus mitis. Classification (GTDB taxonomy): domain Bacteria; phylum Bacillota; class Bacilli; order Lactobacillales; family Streptococcaceae; genus Streptococcus; species Streptococcus mitis_AC. The sequence continues at coordinate 67,006 of NZ_NCVF01000024.1, read as the reverse complement.
AGATGTTCTTGATTATCCGCTTCTAAGCAAAACACAAGGTTTTTGTCAAAGAAATGATCTAATCCCATAAGGTTTCCCCTTCTTTCCATTAACTTTATGCTATAAGTATAACACTATATGAAATCGTTGTCAATATTTTTTTGTTGTTTTTTGTCTCTTTTTTTATATTTTTGTTGTTTTTATAGCTTGTTGCATAAAAACAAACATATAAACAAACAATTCAAACAATTTTTCTGTTCTAGAAATAAAAAAGCAGACTATTTAAGCCTGCTTTAAGATTGATTCTTATATAAATTTCCTATGAACAAGGAAAAGCAATTATGACAACTTATTCTTCATCCATACTCAAGACGCTAAGGAAGGCTTCTTGTGGAACTTCTACTGATCCGATAGCTTTCATGCGTTTCTTACCAGCTTTTTGTTTTTCAAGGAGTTTGCGTTTACGAGAAACGTCACCACCGTAACACTTGGCAAGTACGTTCTTACGAAGGGCCTTGATATCAGTACGAGCGACAATCTTGTGTCCAATTGCTGCTTGGATAGGAACCTCAAATTGTTGACGAGGAATAATTTTCTTAAGTTTATCAACGATGAGTTTCCCACGTTCGTAGGCAAAGTCCTTGTGAACGATAAAGCTGAGGGCGTCCACCTTGTCTCCGTTGAGAAGGATATCCATTTTGACCAGCTTAGATGGACGATACTCTGACAATTCGTAGTCAAAGCTAGCGTAACCACGTGTCGAAGACTTGAGTTTATCAAAGAAGTCGAAGACGATTTCAGCAAGTGGAATTTGATAGATGACATTAACACGGTTATCATCGATATAATCCATAGTCACAAAGTCCCCACGCTTGCGCTGAGCTAGCTCCATGACTGCTCCGACGAACTCCTGTGGTACCATAATTTGCGCTTTAACATATGGCTCTTCAATGGTCGCAATCTTAGTTGGGTCTGGGAACTCAGATGGGTTAGACACATCCATAGACTCACCGTCGGTCAAATTAACTTTGTAAATAACAGATGGAGCTGTCATGATAAGGTCAATGTTGAACTCACGTTCCAAACGTTCTTGGATAACATCCATATGGAGAAGTCCAAGGAAACCACAACGGAAACCAAATCCAAGTGCCTGAGATGTTTCTGGTTCAAACTGAAGACTAGCATCATTCAGTTGCAATTTTTCAAGGGCTTCACGAAGGTCATTGTACTTGTTTGACTCAATTGGGTAGAGACCCGCAAAGACCATAGGATTCATCTGCTTGTAGCCATGTAATGGCTCTGCCGCAGGATTGGTTGCCAAGGTAACGGTATCACCCACACGAGTGTCCTGAACCGTCTTGATAGAAGCCGCAATATAACCAACGTCACCAGTCGCAAGGAAATCACGACCAACTGCTTTTGGTGTAAAAATACCGACTTCTGTCACATCAAAGGTCTTGCTATTGCTCATGAGCTGAATCTTATCGCCAGGTTTAACAACTCCGTCCATGACACGCACTTGGAGAATAACCCCACGGTATGCATCGTAAACAGAGTCGAAAATCAAGGCTTTAAGAGGCGCCGTCACATCACCGGTTGGTGCTGGTACTTTTTCTACGATTTGCTCGAGGATATCTTCAATACCGATTCCAGCCTTGGCAGAAGCCAAAACTGCTTCACTGGCATCCAAACCAATCACATCTTCAATCTCTGTACGCACGCGCTCAGGGTCTGCAGCAGGAAGGTCAATTTTGTTAATGACTGGCATGATTTCCAAATCATTGTCCAAGGCTAGATACACATTGGCAAGGGTTTGAGCCTCAATCCCTTGAGCAGCATCGACCACCAAAATAGCTCCTTCACAGGCAGCGAGTGAACGTGAAACTTCATAAGTAAAGTCAACGTGCCCCGGCGTGTCAATCAAGTGGAAAATATAAGTTTCCCCATCTTTTGCAGTATAATTCAGCTCGATGGCATTCAACTTAATGGTAATCCCACGTTCCCGTTCTAAATCCATGCTATCCAAAAGCTGGGCCTGCATTTCACGACTTGAAACGGTCTCTGTTTTTTCCAAAATGCGGTCTGCTAGAGTCGATTTCCCGTGGTCAATATGGGCGATAATAGAGAAGTTACGGATCTTCTCCTGTCGTTTTTTCAATTCTTCTAAGTTCATGATTCTCTTCCTTTCAGGGTATCTATTTATTATAAATTGTTTTTGACATTTTGACAAGACCATACCCTGCCAGGAGTACTAATCTTCAGCAACAAAGCCGTCATTTTCGATAAAGTGGTGTTCTGTCATTCCTTGGTCTGTAAAGACAATCCCATGAAGGACACCACCATAAACAGCTCCTCCATCCATTCCAATCTTGCCATCTTCTGTAGTCCAAAGCTCAGCAGTACCACGCTCTTGCTTCAGCAAACCATAAACCGGTGTATGTCCAAAGACAATGGTTTTCCCAGTATGATTTTCTGCTTCGTGGAATGGTTTTCTGAGCCAGACTTTTTTATAATCTGTGGTTTCATGCCAGTCATCCAAGGTCAAATCAATACCTGCGTGAACAAAGATATACTTGTCTGTCTCTACCACAAATGGCATTTGACGAATAAATTCGACCAAATCTGCCGCTTCAGTAGCAACACGCTGGGCATCTTCTACTCCATCAACTGGGGCATCCAAGGGACGACCTAGGATAGAGTTAATAGTTGTATCTCCACCATTACGACGATAGTGGTCATAACTTTCTTCTGGGTTATCGAGCCAAGTCAGAAACATATACTCGTGGTTTCCTGACAAACAGATCGCCCCTTGATTGTCCACTAAGTCCTTAACCATTTCTAGAACACGGCGACTATCTTCACCGCGGTCAATCAAATCCCCTAGAAAGAGCAACTGGGTCTGACCATCCCATGTTTTGAGAAGGTCTTCCAGCATCCCAGCTTTTCCGTGAACATCTCCAATTACATAATAGTCTGTCATCTTATTTCTCCCTGTTTCTCAACAATTCTCTGGCTTGCGTCAGGGCTGCTTCCGTCACATCATCACCTGCCAACATCTTGGCAACTTCCTCCACTCGCTCTTCAACCGTCAAGAGACGAACAGTCGAAACTGTTGAATGTTCATTGCTAATCTTCTCAATAAAAAATTGATAATCTGCAATCGCAATCACTTGTGGCAAATGGGAAATAGCCAGAACCTGACCATGCTGACCAATCTTGTGAATCTTCTGTGCAATAGCCTGAGCTACACGGCCTGAAACTCCTGTATCCACTTCATCAAAGACAATACTTGTCTTGCCTTCTTTACGTGAAAAGGCTGACTTAATGGCTAGCATGAGACGAGACAATTCTCCGCCAGAAGCAACCTTGACCAAGGGCTTAAAGTCTTCGCCAGGGTTGGTTGAAATGTAAAACTCGACCATTTCATTTCCCTCACGACTGAATTTGCCCTTGCTAAAACGAACCTGAAACTGGGCTTTTTCCATATAAAGGTCCTGCAGTTCTTGTTTAATCTCAGCTTCAAGCTGCTGAGCTAAATCATGACGAGCAGAGGCAAGCTGACCTGCCAAATCAACAAGATTGACTTCCAGTTTCTTAAGCTCTGCTTCCATGTCCTCAGAAGAAAGATTATTGCCTGTCAAGAGATTGTATTCTTCCGTAATCTTGGCAAAATAAAGCAAGACATCATCAACAGTCCCACCATATTTACGGGTAATGGTATGAAGGAGGTCCAAACGATTCTCAACCTGCATGAGACGATTGCCGTCAAAATCAAGGTCCTCAATGATAGCTTCTAAACGCTTGCTAATGTCTTCTAAGACATAGTAGGTCTCAGACAGAGAGCTTGAAATTTCACGGTATTCAGGGTCGTACTCTTCGACACTCTCCATATCATTCATGGCCGAACGAACATTGGCCAGACTCGAGAACTCTTCATTGTCCAACATACTATAGGCATTGGTCAACGTATCCGCAATATTTTTATGGTTTAGAAGTTTATCTCGCTCTTGATTGAGAGTCAAGTCTTCACCTGCTTGCAAGTTTGCTGCCTCAATCTCTGCCATTTGAAATTCCAACATTTCGATACGTGCCTTGTGTTCCTGTTGGTTTTTCTTGACTTCCAGAACCTGCTTACGCATTTTACGGTAGGCATCAAAACTCGTTTGATAGGTTTCTTTCAAGGCCCAAAAGGCTGTATCACCAAATTCATCCAACATCTGGATATGCAGTTGGGGACGCATTAACTCTTCTTGGTCATGTTGACCATGAATATCCACAAGATGTTGCCCAATAGCACGCAAAACAGACAGATTGACCATCTGGCCATTCACACGGCTGATACTACGACCATTTTGCAAGATTTCTCGACGGATGATAATTTCATCACCCATTTCCAAACCTTGCTCATCAAAAATTTCCTGTAAAAGGCGACTATTCTCAACTGAGAAAAGCCCCTCAATCTCTGCCTTTGGCGCACCATGACGAATAACATCTGTCGTCGCACGAGCCCCCAACATCATATTCATGGCATCAATGATAATCGACTTCCCTGCGCCTGTTTCACCAGTCAGGACAGTCATTCCCTTTTCAAAATTGAGGGAAATAGCCTCAATAATGGCAAAGTTTTTTATCGAAATTTCAAGTAACATATAGACCTACCAATTTTTTACTTGTTCAAAGATTTCCTCAGCTAGACTTTCACTTCTGGCAATGACTAAAATCGAGCTATCATCAGCCAAGCAACTAAAAATCTTGTCCGCAAAAGTCTCGATTAACTGAGCCTTTACAAAAGCTGTATTTCCTGGGATGACTTGGAGATTGATCATCTTATCCATCAATTCAGCTGACTCAATATTGTCTTCAGCTAGTTGCAAACTTTTTACGATTGATTTTGGCAATTCATAGACATAAGTATTGTCTCTCAAAGGAATTTTGACAATACCCAGCTCTTTGATATCTCGTGATACCGTTGCCTGAGTGGCAGTGATACCTGCCTCTTTCAAATGTTCTACTATTTCTTCTTGCGTACCGATTTGATAATCTGTCACAAATCGTCTAATTTTTTCAAGTCTCTCTTTTTTATTCATTTTTAAATTGACTATGCGCCCTCTCTACTACTTCTTCAATTTCAGCAAGAACCTGGTTGCTTGCTGACTCTTCTTTTTTTAAATACGCTAAAAACTCAATATTTCCATGTCCACCTTGGATCGGAGAAAAGTCCAAACCAAGAACTGAAAATCCTTTCTCTACTGCCATAGCTGTGACAGATTCAAGGACATTCTGATGGACCTTAGCATCTCGAATGATTCCATTTTTTCCAATCTGCTCACGTCCTGCCTCAAACTGGGGCTTAACCAGAGCCACGACCTGACCTTGATCTGCCAAGACACGGTGCAAGGCCGGAAGGATCAAACTGAGAGAAATAAAACTCACATCAATACTGGCAAAGCTCGGTTCCTTTTCGAAATCAGTCTTTTCAGCATAGCGGAAATTGAACTGCTCCATGCTGACAACTCTTGGGTCTTGGCGTAATTTCCAAGCCAACTGATTGGTACCAACATCAACTGCAAAGACTAACTCAGCACCATTCTGCAACATGACATCGGTAAAACCTCCAGTAGAGGCACCGATATCAATCGTTGTAGCTCCTTCCACTGACAAATCAAAGACCTGCAAGGCCTTTTCTAATTTCAAGCCACCACGGCTGACATACTTGAGTTTCTCCCCCTTGAGTTTTAGCTCGGTGTCACCTGGAATTTTCTCTCCTGGCTTGTCAAACCGTTCTCCATTAAGGACTGCTACGACTAGGCCAGCCATGACACCACGCTTGGCCTGCTCTCTCGTTTCAAACAAGCCCTGTTTATAAGCTAGTACATCCACTCTTTCCTTAGCCATTGATTCTCAAACTTTCTACTACTTTCACAATCGATTCTATCTTAAAGGGAACATACTGGGCAATTTCTTCTAATTTGACATTAGCTTGATCCAAAGTCTGGTTACAAAAGGCAATAGCCTCTTTCAAGCCCAACAAAGCAGGATAGGTTGATTTTTCTGCCTGTAGGTCCTTTTGTGGTGTCTTGCCAATTTCCTCAAAACTAGCTGTCACATCCAGTACGTCATCTCGAACTTGAAAAGCAAGCCCAATCAATTCACCTACAGTTTTAAGTTTTGCCTGCATCTCAGGTGCCAATTCAGCTATAATAGCAGCTGCTTGGAAGGGATAGGCTAGTAATTTCCCAGTCTTATTGGCATGAATAGTCTGAAGTTCTTCCAAAGACAAATGCTGATGTTCGCCCTCCATATCCAAAATCTGCCCTGCTACCATGCCTAGACTTCCTGAAGCAAGAGATAAGTTTGCAATCAAGTTTACCTTTATCTGACTTGGCAAATCTGCCTGCGCTATCAAGGCATAAGGATCTAGGAACAAGGCATCTCCTGCCAAAATGGCCATTGCTTCGCCGAATTTCTTATGATTTGTCAAGCGTCCCCGACGGTAATCATCATCATCCATAGCTGGAAGATCATCGTGAATCAAGCTCCCTGTATGAATCATTTCCAAGGCCGCAGCTACCTGCGCGTGAGCAGGTTTGATGGCAATATGCAAGGCTTCCAGAACTTCTAACAAGAGAAAAGGCCGAATACGCTTGCCACCAGCATGAATGGAATAGAGAACAGACTCTCGCAAACTAGAGGCAAACTGCTGGTCTCCATAAAAATCTTCCAAGGCTAACTCGACAAGAGCTAATTTTTCTTGCTTTTTCATTCAAAATCACTTTCTGTTCCGTCTTCTTGCATGACCTTGACCAAGGTCTTTTCAGCCTTGTCCAGCGTAGCTTGGAGCTCTTTTGACAAGACCATACCATTTTGAAAGGCCGCAATCGCATCTTCCAGAGCAATTTCACCATTTTCCAAACTTTGGACAATGGTCTCCAGTTCTGCTAGATTTTCCTCAAATTTCTTTTGTTTTGACATCTTTAACCTCTAATTCTACTTGACCATCTCGCATCAAAAGCGTCACTTGGTCTTTTTTCTTCAAACTCCCAACCGAATCTACAACGGACTCTTCTTTCTTGACAATAGCATAGCCACGCGCCACGATTCGACTGGTATCCAACATCAACAAGGCTTCCGAAAGTCGCTTCACTTCAGCAACCTTAGCATCATAAACCAGCGCCATTTGGCTGCTTAAGAGCTTATCCAACTGACCAAGACGGTCTTGATAACGTTGAATTTTGACAATAGGTGATAATTGCACTAGTTGATGAGTCCTTGCTTGGACGACTTGTTTGTTATCAGAAATCCGTGTTCGCAAACTTTGTTTTAAGCGCAATTGTAATTGGTCTAGCCGTTGCAAATAGCCATCATACAAGCGCTCTGGCTGTCTAAAGATAACAGACTGACTGAATTTTTTCAAAGCTTCTTGTTTCTTAGATAGGACATTTCGGACTGCTGTTGCCATCCGTTTTTCCTGATTTTGCAAATGAGCTAATACATCCAACTTGGTCACAGGGGTTGCCAGTTCAGCAGCTGCCGTTGGTGTTGCAGCTCGACGATCCGCCACAAAATCTGCCAAGGTCACATCTGTCTCATGCCCCACACTAGAGATAACTGGCAAACGAGACTCAAAAATAGCTCGTACCACAATTTCTTCGTTAAATGCCCAGAGATCCTCAATGGAACCTCCTCCACGACCAATAATCAGCAAATCCAAATCGTCCCGTTGATTAGCACGCGCAATATTTCGAGCTATTTCCTCTGCTGCTCCATCTCCTTGAACCTTGGTCGGATAGAGGAGAATGTCGACACCTGAAAATCGCCTGCTGACGGTCGTGATAATATCTCGAATAACAGCTCCACTGCGACTGGTTACCACACCAATTCTCTTAGAAAATTGAGGCAGAGGTTGCTTGAAGCGTTCTTGAAACAGGCCTTCTTCTGTCAATTTTTTCTTGAGTTGTTCAAACTGAATCGCAAGCGCCCCGACCCCATCAGGCTCTGCCTTTTCAATGATGATGGAGTAGCTACCACTTGGTTCATAGACCTGCACACGCCCAATCACGTTGATCTTCATCCCTTCTTCCAGGTCGAAACCTAATTTCTGATAAATCCCAGACCAAATAGTCGCTTGAATAACTGCATGGTCATCTTTTAGGGAGAAATATTGGTGAGTAGGTCGTTTACGAAAGTTGGAAACTTGACCAGTTAAATAGACCCGTTCCAAGTAAGGGTCTTTATCGAATTTCATTTTCAGATACTTGGTCAAAGTTGTTACCGATAAATACTTTTCCATCTCCACCTACTATTCATTTTCTTGCTCTTTCATGGGTATTATTATACCAAAAATATGCCTAAAAATCTCCATTTATGTACCATTATGAAGGAAAAATAGAAAAAGGAGGCAAGGCCTCCACATCTGTTTATTTGCTGTTTCGAGCTTCTTCCAAAATCTTTGCAATCTTGGTTGTCAAAAGGTCAATAGCCACTGTATTGCTGACTCCTTCAGGAATGACGATATCCGCATACCGCTTAGTTGGTTCGATAAACTGGTGGTACATGGGTTTGACCACACCTAAATACTGGTCAATAACGCTATCAAGGCTACGGCCACGCTCTTCCATATCACGCTTGATCCGACGAATAATACGCACATCGTCATCTGTATCCACAAAAATCTTGATATCCATCAAATCGCGCAGACGCTTGTCCTCCAAGACCAAAATCCCCTCAACGATAAAGACATCTTGAGGTTCTTGACGATAGGTGTTGCTGCTTCGTGTATGCTCTGTATAGTCATAAGTCGGGATGTCCACCGGACGCCCTGCCAACAATTCCTTAATCTGCTCGATCATCAAGTCTGTATCAAAGGCAAAAGGATGGTCATAGTTGGTTTTGACACGCTCTTCAAAGGTCAAATGAGACTGATCCTTATAGTATGAATCATGCTCAATCATGGAAATCTTTTCATCAGGAAAATGCGATAAAATGGCTCTTGAAACACTGGTCTTACCACCACCAGAACCGCCTGTCACTCCGATAATGATTGGTCTATTTTGCATGCTATCCTCCGTTTTTTTATCCATCGTCTATTCTATCATATTTTTTACAAAATTTATAGTCTGGTTTGGATAGTTTAGGGGAAACAATTCCAATTCCTACACTTCAATTATACTAGCTAAAAACCTTCCTTGGTTTGTAGAGATTATCTCGCTTCTCTAGAATGGCAAGCAATTTGTCATCTTCAAAGGCAGCCAATTCTTGTTCTGTTTGTTCGAGTTCAATAAAACGACCAAAGCGTACTTCTGTAGCCTCTTCTTGAGTTAGGAAAACTTTGACAAGGTCACCTGTTCCAATCTCTAAAGGATGGAGAAAGTCCAGTTGACCAGCCTCTACTTTTTCAGTAATTTCTTCCAAGGTAAGAGCATCTTCTAGTTGCAAACCAGCTGCACTAGTCCGTGTTAGATGTGACATATGGGCAGCATAGCCAAGTTTTTCTCCCAAATCAACCGATAAGGTACGAATATAGGTTCCCTTGCTACATTTCACACGAAAAGTAAAGCGTGCAAGATGACCCTCATAAGAAATCGAACTTGTCCGCTCAAATTGATAAATGGTCACCTGTCGTTCTGGACGCTCTACTTCCTGACCAGCACGTGCATACTCATAGAGCTTGCGACCATTGACCTTAACCGCAGAGTACATAGGCGGAATCTGATTAATAGGCCCAATCAAACTCGTAATCGCTTCATCAACAATTTTTTCATCCAAGGGCGACAAAACAGGCGTTTCTGCGACTACTTCCCCACTGGCATCCTCCGTCGTCGTGGAATAGCCAAGAGTAATTTCCCCCTCATAGACTTTGCCCTCGTCCTGCATAAATTCGACCATTCGAGTCGCCTTGCCAACCGCAATGGGCAAAACACCCACCACATCCGGATCCAAGGTCCCACCATGACCAATTTTCTTGGTTCCCAAAATCCTACGCAGTTTAAAAACCGCATCATGCGAGGTCATCCCCGCTTCTTTTTTTAAGTTGATAATACCGTTCATTTTTGCTTTCTGATTTCCTTTTCACTTTACATCAACATATTCTATCTTAGACAGATTTTAAAACTATATCAGCTCATTTTTCTAAATATTTCCTAGCTTCCTGCACACAAAAGAGTTCTGGATTTTCATGTGCTATACTTTCAAACAAACTACGGGCACGCTCTTCATCTCCTTTTATCTGTGCATTGAGAGCGCCGTAATAAGAAAACATGATTCGAGCTAGCTTACTTTCTGGTTCAGTAATGTCAAAGTAGTCGTTTGCTTCTTTATTGAATACAATATCTTTTATTGCTTGGGCTTGAGCAACAAGTTTAGCTTTGCCTCCTTTAAGATCTGGTGCCTTGGACAATTGTTCCTCAAAGAAAGCAATATCTTGCGCATCTTGAAGATGAATGGAAACTTTTAATAGTTCAAAGTTTGATATTAAAAACACATGGTTTCTGAATCTCTTCCAAATTTTCTTCAAATCATATTTGGACATGTTTTCCTTAGCTGATTGAAAATCTCCTTTTAGATAAGCCACTTGACCTTGGATAAATTGGTAATACTCACGATATGTTGCTCTAAAGGGCTTAATAGATTTTTCTGATTGAACTCTGAACATGTCTACATAGAGCTTAAGATTAATAGAATCGTTTAACACTAAATCAATAACTTTTCTAGATACAAATCTTAAATAAAATACAAAGCCGAGAACTAAAAAGACAATAACTAATAATATGAATCCCAATATTTCCAAATTGCTTTGAAATACTAAGCATACTGCCATCACATCCAAAACAAGTCCAATAATTGAGCAAATTAGAATAGTCCTATCAAGTTGTAAAAGAGTGTTTTCTGTCGCGCTACTTACTATTTTTTTTACTAATTTCATATATTACTCTCATTTCACTAATTCTAAATATTTTTTCGCTTCCTGAACATAAAAGAGTTCTGGATTTTCATGGGCGATACTTTCAAACAAACTACGGGCACGTTCTTCATCTCCTTTTAATTGGGCATTGAGAGCGCCGTAATAAGAAAACATGATTCGAGCTAGCTTACTTTCTGGCTCAGTAATGTCAAAGTAGTCGTTTGATATTTTATTGCAATAGATATCAACAATAGCCTTTAAACTCAAAATTTCTTCCTGATATTTAAAAATTTTTGATTGAAAGTTACTTGTTAGACCTTCAATTTCTACCATCAATTCTTGCAATTCCATACAATCATTCAAATGAACCAAGTTTAGGATACTATAATACTTGATATTAAAAACATAGTACAGATTTTGGGATTTTTTTAGATTACTATTTTTTATTTTATTCAGCAATTCTAAACTATCTTGGAATAGTCCTCTATAAAAGGATACTTTTGCATTTGCCAAATATTTGGGAAGAATCTGAACATTTCTATTTAAAGAATTTGCATCAGCTCTAGCAACTATATCCTGATACTTTGTTAAATTGATATCCTCAAATAAAATATCAATTAAAGCCCTATCTAGTAATAATTTAGATAGAAGAATAAACAATATAAGAAGGGCAAGAAATACTGTTAATACCTTTGTGTAAGTGGTCGATGAATGGTTAAAAATATAAACATAAAACATTACTGTTGAAAACACTAAAAAATACAGCAAATATTTAAATATAATTTTAAGAAAAATTAATTCTATTTTATCAGCTGACCATGTTCTAATAATTTCTACAACTTTTTTCATATAAATCTCTGTTCCTAAGGGAATTTTACTCCCCCTTCAGTGCTTCAAACTTCGCTTTCATAGTTGGATTTTTCCGGGTCAATTTTTTAACGGAAACATCTTCCAGTTTATTGTTTGCAAGGCGGAGTTGGTTTTCAGATGTAGTTAGGAATTTCTTAACCTCTTCCATGCGTTTGATGGCCTTGTCGATTTCATCAATAGCTTTACCAAAGTTTGTCGAAGCTGAGTTGTAGTTCTTGGCAAAAGCTAGCTTGAAAGCATCCAAATCTTCCTCAAAATGCGTGATATCGATATTTTGCTCCCGAACCAAGGCCAACTCCTGCTTGTATTTTAGGGAATTAAGCGCCGCATTTCGCAAGAGGCCAATCAACTGGATAAAGAATTGAGGACGAACCACATACATCTTTTCATACTCGTGGCTGACGTCAACAATCCCTGTGTTAAAGTAATCGTTATCTGCTTCTAACATAGTCACCAACACGGCATATTCGCAGTTCTTTTCACGACGGTCCTTGTCTAATTCCTTGTAGAAATCCGCGTTCTTGTGCTTCTTCTCTGTTCCATCCGCTTCATTTTTCATCTCAAACATGATAGAAATGATTTCAACTCCATTTTCATCACTCTCACGGAAGATAAAGTCCCCCTTAGACCCACGCGCAGAGACCTTGTTATCCTTCTCAAAGTAAGAATTTGGAAAGGCGAAACTACGGACCTTGTTAAATTCACTCTCTGCATACTGTTCTAAACTTTCCCCAATCGCTTTTGTAGATTGTTGAGCCTTAAAATTCTTGTAAAATTCGACTTGTTCACTTGCTGCCTTGAGCTGGGCTTCGTAGTTTTGCTTAACAGAAGCAAGAGAAAGCTCGTTTTCTTTTTCTTGTAAAAGAAGCTGATTTTTAACCTGATCCCGCTCTTTTTCTAGGTCAGAAAGGGTCTTTTGCAGTTGATTTTCATGCTCCAAACGCAAGGTTGCCAATTGGTTTTCCAAGGCCTGTACTTCCTTATCCTTAGCCAATAAGGCCTCATGGCTTATCTGTTCAACCTCTTTCTTGGCCAATTCTTTTTCTGTATCAAAGTTTTGGATTTGACTCTGTAATTGCGCAATTTCTTGGTCTTTTTGAGCTAGTTTAGACTGTTGTTCATTCATGGCCTTTTGCTCAGCCAAGGCCAGTTCCTGCTTCATGCGATCGTGCAATTCCTTATCAAACTCTGCTGTTCTCACTTGGGACAAAAGTTCGGCATACTGACTTTCATTTACTGTAAAGACTTCCCCACAGTTGGGGCATTTGATTTCGTTCATAACATTCCTCTTTCTAGACTTCTTTATCCATTATATCATGCCTGAGGGAAAATCAAAAACAGCGAGTCGAAACCCACTGTTTATCTTCTTTTTCTTTAAATTTTTTCCAAGGCCAAGCGCAAATCTTCGATCAAATCATCTACATTTTCAAGTCCAATAGACAAGCGGATTTGGTTTGGTGTAACACCTGCTGCTTCTAGGTCTTTTTCAGACAATTGACCATGAGTAGTTGTTGCTGGATGGACAACAAGCGATTTAGCATCTGCCACGTTTGCTAGGTCAGAAAAGATTTCTAAATTATCAATTACCTTGCGTGCCTCTGCCTCCCCACCTTTGACATGGAAGGTAAAGATTGAGCCCACACCTTTTGGCAAGTATTTCTCAGCCAAAGCATGGTAAGGACTATCTGCCAATTTTGGATAGTTAACTTTTTCTACCTTAGGATGGTTGACAAGGAAATCAACAATTTTCTCAGCATTTTGTACATGACGTTCCACACGAAGTGAAAGGGTTTCAAGTCCTTGAAGCAAGAGGAAGGCATTAAATGGTGACAAGGCTGCACCTGTATCACGAAGCAATTGGACACGGACAGCGATAATAAAGGCTGCTGCACCCACATCACGAGTATAGCTCAAGTTGTGGTAGCTTGGATCCTCGTCAACAAATTGAGGGAATTTCCCTGAAGCCGCCCAGTCAAAACGACCGCTATCGACAATCACTCCACCAATAGTCGTACCATGCCCACCGATAAACTTAGTCGCAGAGTGAATGGCAATATCTACACCGTGAGAAAAGACGTTAATCAAATAAGGTGTAGCAAAAGTATTGTCAGAAACAAGTGGAATCTGATACTTATGAGCAATCTCTGCCAATTTTTCCAAATCTGGAATATTAATCAAGGGGTTACCCAAGGTTTCAATTAAGACAAGCTTAGTATTGTCTTTGATAGCTGCTTCCACTTCCTCTAAATTATCCACGTCCACAAAGGTTGTTGTGATACCATAACGAGGAAGTGTTTCTTTCAAAAGATTGAAGGTTCCACCGTAAATAGTTGATGCCGCTACCACATGATCACCAGCATGGGCAAGTGCCAAAATCGTATAAGTCACTGCGGCCATACCTGATGCTGTTGCAAGAGCTCCAACACCACCTTCAAGGGCAGCAATTCTTTCTTCAAAGGCAGCTGTTGTAGGGTTGGTGATACGAGTATAAATGTTCCCTGGTTTTCTCAAGGCAAACAAATCGGCACCTTCCTGCGTGTCATCAAAAACAAAGGATGTTGTTTGATAAATCGGCACTGCACGAGACTTGGTAGCTGGATCCACAACTTGACCAGCATGCAGTTGTAAAGTTTCAAATTTAAAATCACGAGTCATAAGGCGACCTCCATATAGTTTCATTAAGGATATTGTAGCACCTTAAGCTATAGTTTACAAATATCAGTTTTCTATATTTTGATATAAGAAGTGGCTATTAGTTCTTACAAAATCGAAAAAAGCACGAATCAATCGTGCTCATTTTCTTAATCTACATAAGTATCTTCATTTTTATTGAGGAAGGCATATGGAAGACCCATCAAGAGGCCTCCTCCGATAAAGTTTCCAATAAAGGTTACCCCCCAGTGACGAAGCATATTTCCAACACCGAAGTTAGCAATTGAATCAGCAGCAACACTGAATTTTACAATCGCGAAAGAAGCAAAGTTCGCCGCAATGTGCTCGTTTGTTAAGAATACAAACATGTAAATCGCTGACAACACAAGCCAAAGTTTGGCACCACCATCTTTGACCAAAACAAATGAAAGAATCGCAATATTTACGAAAATATTTGCCAAAATCGCCTCAAGCAAGATTAATTCACTTGAACGGCCTAACTTCATCTCAACAGCCCCTGAGATGAAACTATCGTGAGTCAGATGTGCATAGGCTGCTGAGTGGGCAAAGCCCCAACCTGCTATCAAGGCCCCGATAAGGTTGAACAAGGTACAGTAAAGTAAAATCTCAGCCGTTTTTCTCCAAGAGATTTTTTTCAAGAAACTACCAGCAGTCAAGAACATCATATTTGATGTTACCAACTCGGCATTCAAGAAAACAATGTAGGCCAAGCCCCAAGCAAAGACAAATGGGAAGAGGAAACGTCCACTACCTGGTGCAATTTTATTAATCAAGTCAGCCCCAACTGCACCAGCAGCTGTACTGAAAGTTAAGAATGCACCTGCAAACATCGAACGAATCGCATACTTAAATTTGCTTTGACTATAAAGACTTTCCTTCTTCTTGCAAGCAAATTCAATCTTTGAGATAAATTCTGAAGAAACCATAATAAACTCCTAAAAATTTTTTACCTGATAATTATATCACAAACTTTAGAATTAAGGAAGCGTTTTCTGTATTTCATAACAGTTTATTTTGAAATTCAATCTATAAAAAATCAGTAAAACCTAAGATTTTACTGATTTATCTTTAATAACGTTGTTTATATGGTTGATTGAAAGCTGTTAGAATTTCTTCAGGTGTTTGTGAATAATCTTTTGTATCTTTCAAGTCACCTTTTACGATAATACGTTCTGTCGCATCATAGTCAACACAGGTTACAAGTGTGATTTCATCAACTCCAGTACGGTCATCAATCTCATCAACGCGATCTGGAGTCACATGCTTCACTTCACGGATTTCATAGGTATAAACTTTATCCTTATCAGTAAGATAAATTTTCATCCCATTTTTAGCGCGTGATAATGGAGAAAAGAGCATTTGACTGGCATTTTCTGCTGTAAAGATGTGGTGGCTCGCAAGTGAATAGTTTCCTTTCCCCATCACTTGGTCACGCTTCATTGTACCAGCTCCATAGAAGAGATTGACATTATCAAGCCCCTTAAAAATAGGCAAGTTAATTTCTACTTCAGGAATAGCAATCCCACCAATAACAGGCAATTTTTGCGAATCCCATTGTGAGGATAGGACAGCTTCTGACGAGATGGCTTTTACGGAATCAAAGTCAAAATTCCCTTCTGTATCTTGATTTTCTTCCAATTTTTCTTTTGATACCTGGCTGACTTGGTATTTATTGGTATTCCAAACCATGAACATATCACGAATTTTTGAATTGAAAATCAAAGCCACTGACAAGATGATTAAAAACCCTGCCAAGAAATTGATTAGTAAATTTTTACGGTTTGTTTTCTTTTTGTTCTTTTTATGAGACATTATGCTTCACCTTCTATTTCGTTTTCAGTCCCAACTTCTTCTTTTTCTGCCGCTGCAACCGTCGTAAAGGTCACAATTTTAGCATCTTGGTCCAGGCGCATCACTTTAACTCCCATAGTTGAGCGACCTGTTTGTGAAATATTGGCAACGTTGGTTCTAATCATGACACCAGTATCAGTGATAATCATCAAATCTTCATCGCCTTTAACTGTCATAAGTCCAGCAAGAGAACCGTTTTTTTCTGTAATCTTAGCGGTTTGCATCCCTTTACCACCACGACCTTTAGTTGGATATTCGGTCGCAACTGTGCGCTTACCATAGCCCTTTTCTGTGATGATAAGAACCTCGTCCTGGTCTGTAATCACACTAGCACCAACAACTGTGTCTCCGTCACGAAGGTTAACACCTTTCACACCAGTGGCGATACGACTCATACCACGAACAGCTGATTGATTAAAGCGAACTGCATAACCAAACTTGGTACCAATGATAATATCCGTTTCCTCTTCTGTTAGTAAGACATTAATCAACTCATCTTCATCTTTAAGATTCAGTGCTTTAAGTCCATTTTGACGAATGTTAGCAAATTCCTTAACGCTGGTTCTCTTCACAATACCATGACGGGTTGTGAAGAAGAGATAAGCATCATCACTACGTTCAGACTCAACATTGATGATGGTCTGGATACTTTCACCTTCATCTAATTTCAAAAGATTGACGATTGGCAAGCCCTTAGCTGTACGACCATACTCAGGAATTTCATAGCCTTTCAGGCGATAAACACGGCCTTTATTTGTAAAGAAGAGTAGGTGATCATGAGTGCTAGTTGACACTAACTCTCGGACAAAATCATCATCCTTAACACCTGTACCTTGAACACCACGACCACCACGTTTTTGAGCGGTGAACTCAGCTTGGTCGAGACGTTTGATGTATCCCTTATTAGAAAGTGTAATCAAGACATCCGTTTCTTCAATCAAATCCTCATCTTCGAGGCTTAAGACTTCACCGACCATCAATTCCGTACGACGTTGGTCACCAAATTTACGTTTAACTTCATCTAATTCATCTTTAATGATTTGAGAAACACGTTCCGGCTTAGCTAGAATATCTGCTAAATCCGCAATCAGAGCCAAGAGGTCATCATACTCAGACTGAATCTTATCGCGTTCCAAACCTGTCAAACGACGAAGACGCATATCAAGGATGGCCTGACTTTGACGTTCAGAAAGCTTAAACTTACTCATCAACTCAGCTTGTGCTTCCGCATCTGTTTCACTAGCACGAATGATACGAATCACTTCATCGATATAGTCTAGTGCGATCAAGAGACCTTCTAAAATATGAGCACGTGCTTCCGCTTTTTCCTTATCAAAACGTGTACGACGAACAACCACTTCTTTTTGGTGCTCGATATAAGCATCCAAAATCTGACGAAGAGACAAAATCTTCGGTACCCCATTTTGAATCGCCAACATATTAAAACCAAAGTTAGTTTGCATCTGGGTCATCTTGAAAAGATTGTTGAGGATAACATTGGCTGAGGCATCGCGCTTAACTTCGATAACAAATCGAACACCTTCACGGTTTGACTCATCACGTACCGCTGTTATTCCCTCAATGCGTTTTTCCTGAACCAAACGAACAATATGCTCATGTACCTTGGTTTTATTTACCATGTATGGAAATTCTGTCACAACGATGCGCTCACGGCCAGTTTTAGTTTCTTCAATTTCAGTACGAGAACGAAGGACAATAGAACCTTTACCTGTTTCATAAGCCTTATGAATACCTGATTTCCCCATGACAAGGGCACCTGTTGGAAAATCTGGACCAGGCAAAACTTCCATCAAGTCCTTAGTAGTCACTTCAGGATTGTCCATGACCAACTTCACTGCATCAATGGTTTCACCCAAGTTATGAGGTGGAATATTTGTTGCCATCCCAACCGCAATACCAGTCGCTCCATTAACCAAAAGATTTGGAAAGCGCGCTGGCAATACCAAGGGTTCACGTTCATTGGCATCGTAGTTATCAACGAAATCAACTGTATTTTTATTGATATCACGAAGCATCTCCAGAGCAATCTTGCTCATGCGTGCCTCGGTGTAACGTTGGGCGGCAGCACCATCACCATCCATGGAACCAAAGTTTCCATGGCCGTCGACAAGCATGTAACGGTAACTCCACCATTGAGCCATGCGGACCATGGCTTCATAGATAGAGGAATCCCCGTGTGGGTGGTATTTACCCATGACGTCCCCTGTAATACGAGCAGATTTTTTATGGGGTTTGTCTGGAGTAACACCCAATTCATTCATTCCATAGAGAATCCGACGGTGAACAGGTTTCAAGCCATCTCGAACATCAGGAAGGGCCCGCGCTACGATAACACTCATGGCGTAATCGATAAAACTCGTCTTCATCTCCTTTGTCAGATTGACATTCACTAAATTTCTATCCTGCATTAATAAATGCCTCATTTCACTATTAGTAATTAACTATATTATACCATAATGTCCGCTATATTTCAGGTATCTAAAATCACTAAAACGTTTACATCAAGAACTGAAATGCATATCCGTGACAAAGCTTTTTAAAAGTGATAGAATTAAAATAACTGGGGAAATCCCTGAATAAAATTAAGGAGATGTTTAGAATAATGACTTCAACTAAACAACACAAAAAAGTTATCCTTGTCGGTGATGGTGCTGTAGGTTCTTCTTACGCTTTTGCACTTGTTAACCAAGGAATTGCACAAGAGCTTGGAATTATCGAAATTCCACAATTGCATGAAAAAGCTGTTGGTGACGCGCTTGACCTTAGTCACGCCCTTGCCTTCACTTCACCTAAAAAAATCTATGCAGCTCAATACTCTGACTGTGCAGACGCTGACCTTGTTGTAATCACTGCAGGTGCGCCTCAAAAACCAGGTGAAACTCGTCTTGACCTTGTAGGTAAAAACCTTGCTATCAACAAATCAATCGTAACTCAAGTTGTTGAATCAGGTTTCAAAGGTATCTTCCTTGTTGCTGCTAACCCAGTTGACGTTTTGACTTACTCAACTTGGAAATTCTCTGGTTTCCCTAAAGAACGTGTTATCGGTTCAGGTACTTCACTTGACTCAGCACGTTTCCGTCAAGCACTTGCTGAAAAATTGGATGTTGATGCTCGTTCAGTGCACGCCTACATTATGGGTGAACACGGTGACTCTGAGTTCGCTGTTTGGTCACACGCTAACATCGCTGGTGTAAACCTTGAAGAATTCCTTAAAGACACTCAAAATGTTCAAGAAGCTGAATTGATTGAATTGTTCGAAGGTGTTCGTGACGCAGCTTACACAATCATCAACAAAAAAGGTGCAACATACTACGGTATCGCAGTAGCCCTTGCTCGTATTACTAAAGCAATCCTTGACGATGAAAACGCAGTACTTCCACTTTCAGTATTCCAAGAAGGTCAATACGGAGTTAAAAACGTCTTTATCGGTCAACCAGCTGTTGTTGGTGCACATGGTATCGTTCGTCCAGTAAATATCCCATTGAACGACGCAGAAACTCAAAAAATGCAAGCATCTGCTAAAGAATTACAAGCTATTATTGACGAAGCGTGGAAAAACCCAGAATTCCAAGCTGCTTCTAAAAACTAATTTAGATAGAAATAACTCCTTGAGTCATCAGGGAGTTATTTTTTATCTGTATCTAAACTAAATATTTTAGGAAGTTTGCGTGAAGAAAACAACATCCCTTTAAAAGCTATTATGACGCGGATTTGGAATAATGCCGCTAAGACGCCCCATCAAATCAACACTCACATTATTAAAGGTCTGGAGCAAGCAGTGCTTGACGCACTTGATACCGTCGCATTAAATCGAAAGTAAAAAATTTTGCCCCATTTTTGCCCCATGGACAAAAAAAGCCCATCATACAGGCTAGAAAGCTTAATATGATAGGCTTTTTATTTTAATTAACGTACTGTGCGGATACGCATTGTGTTTGTACGTACAGCTTCTCCAAGTGGTACACCAGCTACGATAACGATATCATCACCAGATTGTACAAGACCTGCTTCAACTGCTTTACGTTCAGCAATTTCAAACATATCGTCAGTTGATGATGGAGCATCTGTCAACATTGGGATAACACCCCAGTTCAACATCAATCCACGTTCTGTCAATTCGTCGAATGTCAATGCCAAAATGTCAGCATTTGGACGGTACTTAGAAATCAAACGTGCAGTGTGACCTGTCTTAGTAAGAGTTACAACCAATTTGATATCCATTGAGTTAGTAGCATCTTTAACAGCTGAAGCCATTACTTCTGTCTTAGAGTTACGTTCAAATGAATCTGAGTTCAAACGACCGTATTCGTTAAGAAGAGTTTGAGCGTTCTTGTCGATTGTAGCCATTGTAGTTACTGACTCAAGTGGGTATTTACCGTTTGCAGACTCACCTGAAAGCATTGTAGCGTCAGTTCCGTCGATAACAGCGTTAAATACGTCTGATACTTCTGAACGAGTTGCACGTGGTTTTTCAGTCATTGTTTCAAGCATGTTTGTTGCAGTGATAACAACTTTACCTGCAGCATTGACTTTAGTGATAATCATTTTTTGGTAAACTGGAACCATTTCGAATGGTACTTCGATACCCATGTCACCACGAGCGATCATGATACCATCAGCAGCTTCGATGATTTCATCCAAGTTATCGATACCTTGTTGGTTTTCGATTTTAGCGAACAATTGAACATGTCCATTTCCAGTTTCTTCACAGATTGCACGAACTTCGTTAACGTCTTTTGCAGTACGTACGAATGAAATCGCGATGAAGTTGATACCTTGTTCAAGACCGAAGCGGATATCATCGTTATCGCGTTCAGCAAGTGCTGGGAAAGGAATTTTAGTGTTAGGGATGTTAACACCTTTTTGTTTAGCAATTACGCCATCGTTTTCAACTTCAACTTCAAATTCACGAGTTGCATCATCTTTAGCAACCACACGAAGACCAAGTTTACCATCGTCAACCAAAACTTGACGACCAACTTCAACATCATCATAGATATCAAGAGCACCAGCAACGTTCAATGCAATCACATCACGAGTTGATTTGATTCCCTGTTTAGTTGCAACACGGATTTTCTCACCAGTTTTGTATGAATACTCTTTAGCTTCACCTTCGAACAATTCTGTACGGATTTCTGGTCCTTTTGTATCAAGAAGGAAACCAACTTTTTTACCTGCAAGTTTTTCTGCAAGTTTAACAGTTGCCATACGCTCACCTTGTTCTTGGTGGTCACCGTGTGAGAAGTTGAAACGGAATGTGTTAGCACCAGCTTCAATCAATTTGGCAATGTTTTTAGCTGAAGCTTCAACATCAAGTTTTTCACCCCAGTATCCGTCATCACCAAATTCTTTACCACCACGGATTTCTACCGCAGGTCCCAAAGTTGCAACGATTTTTACACGTTTATTCATGATTTTTGTGACTCCTTTATATATGACCTTTTTGGTCTTATTAACTAAATTATAAATTATGACAAGCTCTTATTCAAGCTAGATAGCTCAAGGTCAGCCTTGTGTGGGTTGTTAACCACAATCTTACCATCTGCAGTAAGGCTAAACAATGCTCCTTCTTCTGCAGTTCCAAGAATTGGGTTTTCAACCATTTTCTCGTTACGGATACCAACCGCAACACCACCGATACCTTCTTTAAGAAGTTTAACAGCATGGGCACCCATACGTGACGCCAAAACACGGTCACGCGCAGTTGGAGAACCACCACGTTGAATATGTCCAAGTTCTGTCACACGAAGGTCGCTTGTATCCCCAGCTTCTTTTAGTTTTTGACCAAATTCAGCTGCAGACATTACACCTTCTGCCAAGACGATGATGTTGTGTTTTTTACCACACTCATAACCACATTTAATGCTTTCTACGATATCTTCAATCTTGAAGCCTTCTTCAGGAATGATGATTTCATCAGCACCAGTTGCGATACCTGCCCAAAGAGCGATATCACCTGCGTTACGTCCCATAACTTCGATAACAAAAGTACGACGGTGACTTGATGACGTATCACGAATCTTATCGATAGCATCCATAGCAGTCGTAACCGCTGTGTCAAAACCGATTGTGAAGTCAGTACCAACGATATCGTTATCGATTGTACCTGGAAGACCGATAGCTGGGAAGCCATGCTCAGTCAAACGCATAGCACCGTGGTAAGATCCGTCACCACCGATAACAACTACACCTTCAATCCCGTGTTTTTTCAATTGCTCAATCCCTTTAAGTTGCCCTTCAAGTTGAGCGAACTCTGGGTAGCGAGCTGAGTGAAGGAAAGTACCACCACGAGAAATGATGTCTCCTACTGAAGCTGCATCTAGGGGATGAATTTCACCGGCAACCATACCAGCATATCCGTCATAGATACCAAACACTTCCATTCCTTCTGAAATTGCTTGACGAACAACTGCACGGATGGCAGCGTTCATACCAGGGGCGTCTCCACCACTAGTCAAAACAGCAATACGTTTCATATTGGTTATGCTCCTTTTTCTTTTAACATTCTTACTGATTATACCACATTTACGTTGAAAATTCTTCTATTTTCCGTAATTTTAGCGATAAATCGTTTTCATAACGATTCCATTCAATTTCGCTTCTAATTCATCAGATTTAGTCACAAAATGATGGGGAGAAACAATAGTTTTCTGTTCCTCTTCAT
Organism: Streptococcus mitis; assembly: GCF_002096755.1. Taxonomy (GTDB): domain Bacteria; phylum Bacillota; class Bacilli; order Lactobacillales; family Streptococcaceae; genus Streptococcus; species Streptococcus mitis_AC. Next base: position 44,048 of record NZ_NCVF01000024.1, on the reverse strand, counting down.
ACCTGATAATGACTGGGATTGGGCCTTTATACTGTTCTAAAATACGTGACATCTCTTGGTCCGAATCATGATTTTTCACCTGAATCCAAAATCGCTCAGCAACTGCTTCTCTTATTTCTTGTGCAATCATTTGCAGACGACCGTCACGTGACTGGACTTTCCCTTTGATATAGTAGAATGCTCCTTCTCTTACTTCCTGACCAAACTGTCGATATAAATCTGAAAAGAGTGTAACATCCAATTTTTTCTTACTGTCATCAACCTGTAAGAAAGCCATATTTTCACCCTTTTTGGTACGAATTACTTTTATCTTCTGAACTTCAACCAATATAATAGCATAGCTATTTTCTGACAAATTACTAATGGGAGAAATCGGATAAATAGCCTTACTTGCAATAGCTTGTAGTGGATGTTTGCTGACGCCTACTCCTAGATACTCTTGTTCCATGTAGAATTTTTCTTGCTCTGTCCAGTCCTCCGAATCTTGCCAACTATAAATGGTGTCTCCAAACAAGCTACCTAACTCTTTTACAAATTCAAATAGATTAGCTAAGTTATTAAATACTTTTTGACGATTTTTTTCAAATGAATCGAAAAGACCAACTTTTACCAAAGGTTCTAGCAAAGGAAGTTTTAAATAATTTTCAGGTAATTTAGCTATAAAATCTTCAATGTTAAAATAAGGTCTATGTTCAATAATCCAAAGCGCCAAATCTTTGCTGACTCCCTTAATCGATTTCAAACCTAGATAGATAGACTTGTTTGCAATTTTATCGTGATAGGGAATAGTGTTGATGGACAGAGGGGCTACTACAAAGCCTGATTCTAGGGCATCTGTTAAGTAATCACTATTGGCAGCATTCAACATGATCTGATAAAAGATAGCTGGATAATGCGTTTTGAAATAGGCCAACTGGAAGGCCAAGGCTGAGTAAGCATAGGCGTGTGACCTGTTAAAACCATAACCAGCAAACTTCTCCATGACATCAAAGACCTGCTCTGCTTTTTCCACAGTATGACCAGCTTCTAATGCCCCTTGAATAAAGGATTCCCTCATCTCATGCATGGCAGAAGCATCCTTTTTCCCCATAGCACGACGCAAAATATCGGCTTTCCCAAGACTAAATCCAGCAAAACGCTGGGCAACCTGCATAACCTGCTCCTGATAGAGCATAATGCCGTAGGTTGGAGCCAAAATATCCTCCAGTACTGGATCCAGAACAGTCACTTCTTCCTGACCATGCTTTCTTGCCACAAAATTATTGATATAATCACTAGCACCTGGTCGATTTAGAGACGTAGTCGCTACGACATCTTCAAAACAGACTGGCTGCACACGCTTGAGCAAGCGAATAGCACCAGGTTGCTCAAATTGAAAGATACCCTTTGTATTGCCAGATGCAAAAAGAGCCAGCGTTTCTTTGTCTTCCAAATCGATTTCTTCTATTTTCAAGTGAATATCTTCTGTTTCAGCAAGCAGCTCTTGCATTTTCTGGACAAAGGTCAGATTTCGCAATCCCAGAAAGTCCATTTTCAAAAGCCCACTAGCTTCAACACCATGAGCATCATACTGAGTCAGTGGAATTTCATCACCATGCTTCAGAGGAATATAGTCCGTCAAATCCTGGTCACTAATCACAACACCAGCCGCATGGACAGAGGTTTGTCTTGGATAGCCCTCTATCTTGCAAGCAATCTCAAAGGCTTTTTGGTATTCTAACTTACTATTGATTTGCTGACGGAACTGGAGATTGCCCTCATAAGCCGACTTGAGATTGTCCCGAAAACTGATTTTCTTGGTAATTGCAGATAATTCATACTCTGGAACACCGAAGCGTTTTAAGACATCTCGTAGAGCTTGCTTGGCTCCAAAGGTTGAAAAAGTAACGATTTGGGCCGCATGTTTACTACCATATTTATTGCCAACATATCTGATAAAATCTGGACGATAAATATCAGGAATATCGATATCAATATCAGGCATGGTATAGCGTTCACGATTGAGGAAACGTTCAAAAATCAGGTTTTTCTCGACTGGGTCAATCCCTGTGATGTCCAAGGCATAAGAAACCAAGCTACCTACTGCAGAACCCCGTCCCATTCCCATGTAGTAGCCATTCGAACGTCCGAAACGCAGCAAATCCCAGACAACCAAGAAATAATCATCAAAGCCCATATCATGAATAACAGCCAATTCTTGGTCTAGACGGTCTTGATATTCTTTACTAGACAACCCCTTCTGAGCAAGACCCAGTTCAGCACGTTCTCTCAACTCTTCTACGGCTGGTCTAGCTGGATTAAAACGAGGCAATTTCAGACTAGTATCCAAGTCATACAAAATATCTGAAATAAGTTTTTCTAAATTGTCCAAGGCTTGCGGAAAACGTTCTTGGAATAATTTCTCTAAAGAACTTGCTGATAAAAGAACATCTTGTCGTGAACGCAAGGGGACTTCTCTGAGTGGTAGATTTTCTTTAATCGCTGTTAATACTTGAAGAACTTCTCTATCCTTACTTTCAAATGTATTGCCCCGATAAAGGGGCAAGATTGGATGGTGAAATTCGCTGGCCAGTGTTTCTGGGTAAACCCCTATATAATAATCACAGCCTAGATTTAACAACTCAAGTTCTTCAAAATAAGGCACAATTACCGCAATATCCTCTAGATACTGAGATAGAACTGACCAACTTTTCTCCCCCTGCATCTTGGCTGTTGAAAGTTTCATCAACTGCTGATAGCCCACACTAGATAGAGCTAAAAAGCGCAGATTCACATCCTTGTCATCTACAAGCACATTCATTTCAAGTCCTAACAAAGGATGAATGCCGTATTTTTTTGTAACCTCTAGAAAGTCGAAAGCCCCATAAAGATTGTCAATATCCATCATAGCCAGATGAGTGTATCCATAGTCTTTTGCTACTCTCACATACTTGTCAATTGAAATGACACTCTCCATAAAACTATAGACTGTTTTTGTATCTAGTTGTGCGATCAATTTACACTTCTCCTCTATCGTTCTCACTATATTATACCATTTTCTTAAAATTTCTATTACTATTACTGATGCTTTAATATCTAGTAGCTCAAATCATAGTTAATTAGACAATCCTTGTCTGATTTCCAACAGCACCACTAATATTTTTGTATTTAAGCTTATCATTTTACATGTTTATTTTATAAGTACTTATTTTTATTTATTATAATTTCTGTTAATTTTTATAGTTTCTTTTCTCTCTATTTTTTGATATAATAACCTTAATATATTTCGTAAATAGGAGGTCTTATGCGTTTTAATCAATACAGCTATCTTAAAACTTCATCAACGCAGGCCCTGAATGATTTAGTTTCTTTAGGTTTCAACCTAAAACCTACTGATTCAGAAAAAAAGCAATTTGAGGACTTTATTCGTAAAATTTATTTCACATATCAAAATATAGATTATCCCTTGTCTATACTTTCTTCAGATAAAAAAACTGACTTACTGACATTTTTTCAGTCAGACAAAGAACTGACTGCAGATATTTTCTATACTGTAGTCTTTCAGCTCTTAGGTTTTTCTTATTTAACTGACTTTGAAGACAGTGATGTTTTTCGTAAAGAAACTGGTTTTCCCATTGTATATGGTGACTTGATTGAAAATCTCTATCAGTTACTCAATACTCGCACCAAAAAGGGAAATACTCTTATCGACCAACTTATCAGTGACGGTCTTATTCCTGAGGATAATGACTACCACTACTTTAACGGCAAGAGTTTGGCTACTTTTTCTAGCCATGATGCCATTCGTGAAGTTGTTTACGTTGAGACTCGTGTCGATACTGACCGAAAAGGGCTACCAGACTTAGTCAAGGTCAGCATTATTCGTCCTCGTTATGACGGGCAAATCCCTGCTATCATGACAGCCAGTCCCTATCATCAAGGAACAAATGACAAGGCTAGTGACAAGGCTCTCTACAAGATGGAGGGCAATCTCGAGGTTAAACCTGCTCACAAGATTGAGCTAGAGGAACCTCAACTAAATCTCGTCCAACCTCAAGGTCAAGCTGAGCTTGTGTCAGAAGCTGAGGAAATGCTAACGCACATCAACGCTAGCTATACACTCAACGACTACTTCCTTCCACGAGGTTTTGCCAATCTCTATGTATCAGGTGTTGGTACCAAAGACTCTACTGGTTTCATGACTAACGGAGACTACCAGCAAATCGAGGCTTATAAAAATGTCATCGATTGGCTTAATGGCCGCTGCCGTGCCTTTACTGACCATACGCGCCAGCGTCAAGTCAAAGCTGACTGGTCAAACGGAAAAGTTGCCACAACTGGACTTTCCTATCTAGGTACCATGTCCAATGGTCTGGCGACTACAGGTGTAGATGGTTTAGAGGTTATCATTGCCGAGGCTGGCATTTCTTCATGGTACAACTACTACCGTGAAAACGGTCTGGTAACCAGCCCAGGTGGTTATCCAGGTGAGGACTTTGACTCCCTTGCTGAACTAACCTACTCTCGTAACCTCTTGGCTGGCGACTATACCCGTGGTAATGAGGCTCACCAAGCTGACTTAGAAAAAGTAAAAGAACAACTGGAACGAAAGACCGGCGACTATAACCAGTTTTGGCATGACCGTAACTATCTGCTCAATGCCCATAAGGTAAAAGCAGAGGTTGTCTTTACTCATGGTTCTCAGGATTGGAATGTCAAACCACTTCATGTTTACCAGATGTTTCATGCTCTTCCAGCTCATATAAACAAGCACCTCTTTTTCCATAATGGCGCCCATGTGTACATGAACAACTGGCAGTCCATTGACTTCCGTGAATCCATGAATGCCTTATTGACTAAGAAATTACTGGGAGAAGATACAGATTTTCAACTCCCTACTGTCATTTGGCAGGATAATACAGCTCCTCAGACTTGGTTATCACTTGATACCTTCGGTGAGCAAGATAACTTTGAAACATTCTCACTTGGTCAAGAAGAGCAAGTTATTCAAAACCTGTACTCAGATAAGGATTTTGAGCGTTATGGTAAGACATACCAGACCTTCAATACAGAACTCTATCAAGGGAAAGTCAATCAGATTACTATTGACTTTCCTGTAACCAAAGATCTTCACTTGAACGGTCGTGCCCAACTCAATCTTCGTATCAAATCCAGTACAAATAAGGGGCTCTTATCTGCCCAACTAATGGAACATGGACAAAAAAAATACCTACAACCTTATCCAGCTGTTTTAAGTGCTAGAACCATTGACAACGGTCGCTACTACATGTTGGAAAATCTTAACGAATTGCCTTTTCGTGAAAATGCACAACGCGTCGTGACAAAAGGCTACCTCAATTTACAAAATAGAAATGATTTATTGTTAGTAGAGAATATTACTGCAGATGAATGGATGGATATCCAGTTTGAACTGCAACCAACTATTTACAAGTTAAAAGAAGGAGATACTCTTCGTTTAGTCCTCTATACTACTGACTTTGAAATCACAATCCGTGACAATACCGCTTACCACCTGACTGTCGATCTAGAACAGTCTAGTCTTATCCTACCTTGTCAAAAGGTATGATATCAGACTTTCAATATGGAAGATTTCCACTTGAATAGTCTAAGGAAACATAAACTTAGTATCAAATTCACTCTCAAAGAAAGACTTATGATAAGCCCATAACTGGAGTTTGAACAAAAGATACTAATCCCCATAACTTACATGTGTAACCCTCTATAATACACGCTACCACACTACATGTTGGAAAATCTCTGTGAATTAACATTAATCGTAAATTCACAAGAAGTCGTGACAAAAGGCTACCCTAATTGAATGATTTACTGTTAGTAGAGGACACCAATGTAGATAAACGGATAGATAGCCTATTCATCTACACCCAACTAGTGACAAGTTAAAAGAAGGAGATTTCCTCCGTATAGTCCTTTATACTACTGACTTTAAAATCATCATACGTGACAATACCGCTTACCACTCGACTGACGTTCTCGTTCAGTCCACGCTTTCTGTACCTTGTACAAGGAGTAATATTTTATGAATAAATCTGAACACCGACACCAACTCATACGAGCTCTTGTAACGAAAAACAAGATTCATACTCAAGCTGAGCTACAAGCTCTTCTTGCCGATAATGATATTCAAGTTACACAAGCTACACTTTCGAGAGATATTAAAAGTATGAACCTTTCAAAAGTACGAGAAGAAGACAACTCTTACTACGTGCTCAATACAGGTTCTATCTCAAAATGGGAAAAACGCCTCGAAATTTACATGGAAGATGCTCTTGTCTTGATGCGCCCCGTTCAACATCAAGTCCTACTAAAAACCCTTCCTGGACTTGCTCAATCCTTTGGTTCTATCATTGATGCTTTGAACTTCCCTGACGCTATCGCTACCCTCTGTGGTGATGATGTCTGCCTTGTCATCTGTGAAGATACGGAAGCTGCCCAAAATTGTTTTGAAGAACTGAAAAAATTCGCCCCTCCATTTTTCTTTGAAGAATAACAAAATTCCGTGTCTGATGAGGCACGGAATTTTGTTATATTCTTTACTGAGATGGATTTTCTTTTTTAGTTCGTGCCAATCTTAGGGCACGATTTGGATTGAGACGATTAAATAGTTCTTCCAATTTCTTTTCATTCCAAAGGTCTGCGGCGGAAACGAAATTCCCATCCGCATCTCGGAAAGATATCGGTTTATCTCCCATACCAGTCTCCTAATCTACAAATTCAAACTCAAATTTACCAATTCGGACCAAATCACCATCTTTAGCTCCACGCGCACGAAGGGCTTCATCAACCCCCATACCACGAAGCTGGCGAGCAAATTTCATGACCGATTCGTCACGATCAAAGTTGGTCATATTAAAGAGTTTCATGAGTTTTTCACCAGAAAGTACCCATGTCGCATCGTCATCACGACTAATTTCAAAGGCTTTTTCTTCCTCGTCAAATCCATAATAAGCTTCTTCTTCCATATCTGACTCGTCGTAGAGCAAGAATTCTGGTGTCTTGTCTAACAATTCAGCTGTAGCATCCAAGAGCGTTGCCAGACCTTGCTTGGTCAAACCAGAAATTGGGAAGATAGCTGGTAACTCTTCAAATTCATCATAATTTTCAGCTAATTTCTTCTTGAAATCTTCAAGATTTTCCTGACTTTCAGGCATATCCATCTTATTGGCTACAATAATCTGTGGACGCTCCATGAGACGAAGATTGTATGACTCCAGCTCTTTATTGATAGCAAGATAATCCTCATAAGGATCACGTCCTTCGCTAGCTGACATATCAATAATATGAAGGATGACACGGGTACGCTCAATGTGACGGAGGAACTGAGTTCCCAAACCGACACCCTGACTAGCGCCTTCAATCAAACCTGGCAGATCGGCTACTGCAAAGGATTCACCTGATTGGGTACGAACCATACCTAGATTTGGCACAATGGTCGTAAAGTGGTAGGCACCAATTTTAGGTTTAGCAGATGTGATAACACTTAAAAGTGTTGATTTCCCTACAGATGGGAAACCTACTAAACCAACATCTGCCAAGATTTTTAGTTCCAATTGTAACTCACGTTCCTGACCTGGTTCTCCATTTTCAGAGATTTCAGGTGCAGGATTTTTTGGTGTCGCAAAGCGGATGTTTCCACGTCCACCACGACCGCCGTGGGCTACAATAAATTCTTGACCGTGTTCAATCAAATCTGTCAAGACCTTGCCTGTCTCAGCATCACGCACAGTCGTACCTTGTGGCACTCGAACTCTAAGGTCCTCAGCTCCACGACCATGCATCCCTTTGGTCATTCCTTTTTCACCAGAATCAGCCTTGAAATGACGGTTATAGCGGAAATCCATCAAGGTACGTAGACCTTCGTCTACAACGAAGACCACATTACCTCCACGTCCACCATCGCCACCCCAAGGACCGCCATTAGGGACATATTTTTCACGGCGAAAAGCAACCATGCCATCACCACCATTACCAGCCTTGACCTTAATCTTGGCTGTATCTAAAAACATACTCATTTTCTCTTCTCACTTTAAAAAAGGGCTGGGAAATACCCCAGTCACTAAATTTTCTTGTATCTATTTTATAGATTACTGAGGGCACCAATTGCAGTTGCAAAAATTCCCAATAAACTTGCTACTAGCATGATAATCACGATAAACAAGGTTATTTTCTCAAACATAGTTTTTTTACGATTTCCATTATCTCCAAATGCCATTTTTATCTCCTTCGTTACATTCTATTTTCTATTATCTTAGCATGAATTGAGCTAGTTTTCAATAGTCAGTTGCTACAGGTGCAATAATCCATAAAATGATATAAGCTACAATTCCTGCCCCATAACAAAATGCAAGAACACCCCATATTACACGAACAATAGTCGGATCAATATCAAAATAATTTGCGACCCCAGCACATACTCCAGCAATTTTTTGATCACTACCACTTCTCATCAATTGTTTTTTCATAGCTATTCCTCTTTCTATTCTTCATGGTCTTTCCAATAATCTCTGATGCTGATTAACTGTGTTTTTGAAGCCCTCAGCATTCGTCTAGAGCCTTTTACAGGCACAGCAACCACCTGTTGCGGTAAATACAAAACTGTCTTAAAGATACGCTGGCTGACCGTATCATCTTTTGCTAAATCTTTCTGGAAGTTATTTGAAATAATGGCATCCAAATAAAACTCATGCACTCGTTTTCCAAAGTTCTCAGCTGAAATCTCGTACAATTTCTCTGATAAGGTATACTCATCCATATCTGGCGTTGCAATCAGGGCCTCCAGAATAGCTCCAGCCAAATCATGTTCACCGTAATACAAGGTTCCAAACATTTTATCACTGATAAGATTGTCCAGATAAGGATTTCCGTGAGCAATGACAGGCGTCCCACTAGCTAAGCTTTCCAAGTAAGTCAAACCTTGCGTTTCACTCGTTGAGGCCGAGATGAAGAAATCCGCCACCTTATAATAAAGAGCTGTCTCACTAGGAGCAATCATCCCTGTAAAGACAACAGATTCTTGAATCTCTAGTTTCTGAGCTTGCTCTTTGAGGTCATCCAGATAAGGTCCATCCCCAGCAACTACCAGTTTAACCTTGTCTTCCTCTTTCAGAACTTCTGCAAAAGCTGCTAGTACTGCTTGAATATTTTTTTCATAGGAAATTCTGGAAAGACTAAGTAGCATCTTTTCATCATCTTGAATCCCTAGTTTACTACGAAGTTCTTTCAAATTTTCCTGCTTGATTTCAGGACGCTCAAACTTGGCTAATTCAATCCCTGTTGGAATGACTCGTTTTTCAACCTTAACCTTATAGTCAGATAGCAAGTCTCGGACAATCTCGCTCGGGCAAATGACTCCATCCACATCATGCAGGAAACCTCTGACCAGATACTTGACCATACTAGGACGAATCAACATCCCCTTAGCAATATAATGCACGTAGTCTTCGTATTGGGTGTGATAGGTATGGATGACTGGAATCTTCAATTCACGCGCAATCCAAATCCCCAACAAGCCAAGAGAAAATTCTGTCTGAGTATGGATAATATCCAGTTGATATTGTTTAGCAATTTCAAGCGCCTTGCTGAATCCTCGATAGGCAAAGCGACGATCCTTAAAAGCAAAGAAGGGAACACTTGGAATGCGGATAATTTGCCAATCTTCATAACGATTGACATCCTTATCTGTCGTCGTAAAGATAAAAACAGCGTGCCCCTGCTTTTCAAGTTCTGTTTTCAAGGTTCGAATACTGGTCGCAACACCTGAAACCTGAGGAAAATAGGTATCTGTAAATAAACCAATTCGCATAGATTACCTCACTTTTTACTTTCTCCCTAAAGCGGCTTGTTTCTCATAAAAGTCTAACCAGATTTGTAACAGATGCTCTTCTGAATACTCTCTGGAAATATTCTTAGCTTTTTCTTTCAAATCTTTTAAAGCAGCAGGATTCGCTTGATATTCCAGAATAGCTTCTTTCATCTCTTCTCTATCTGCTGTCGCCCGATAATTTCCCTCCAAAATAACCTTATAGAGATCTAAGTCACGTAACATGATAGGAGCCTCACAACTCGCAGCCTCTAAAATCGTCATAGGAAAGAGTTCATTATAACTGGGTAACAAGAAAAGGTCCGCTAGGGCATACAATTCACGCATTTGCTCTGGTGACACAATACCTGGAAAAATTAAATTTTCAGGTGGATTATCCATAATTTTCTTGTAACGTTCATAACCATCTGTCATACCACCAAAAGAGAAACCACCCGCCCATATAAAGGTAATCTGAGGCAATTCCTCAGCCAGACGGATAAAATCATCAATCCCTTTGCGTTTCTGAACTTGACCAGCACCTACTACGATAAACTGATTGTCACTAAGACCTAGCTCTGTTCGCAGTCTCGCTACCTCTTCTTGTGGAAGTGGATGCCATTTTTCCTTATTGACAAAGTTAGGAATATAGGTCACTTTTTCACGTGGAATACCAGCTGCCACCAAATCCTCAATAAACATAGGATTAACCACAACCAAGTGCTCCATCCGGTTGTAAAAAGAAAATACATAGCGTTTCACAATTCCCTTTAAGAAAAATGGAATTTTCAAACTCCCCTCAAGTGTATCAGGTAAGAAATGCACATAGCCAATTTTCCTTCCTGAGCGTTTCTTTTGGAATGTTGATAAATAATAAGGGAAATCAATTGTATGAAAGTGAGTCACATCTGCCTCTATTGGAAGATTTTCTGTAACAATCAATTGGTCCTTGGCATCACGGTGAAGAAGACGAACTAATTCACGGTAAGCACCTGAAACTCCTTGTCCTGCTACTTTCTCACTTGAACTCAACATATTGATGCGTAATTTCTTTTTTTCCATAACTACTATTATATCATTTTCTTTGAATAAAATCAGCAAAAGAAAGGAGAGACTAGAGGAAAAGAGGGGGAAATTTCCTCGCTTTTCCAATAATCTCTCACATGTTTTTATAGGTTTACTTAATGCCTAGGGCAATGCGTGCATAGCGACTCATTTTTTCAACAGTCCAGGCTGGATACCAGACTAATTTAACCTCAGTATCCGTTACTTCTGGCACCTCTGTCATAGCATCATAAATCTGGTCTGTCAAAAGATCTGCCAGGGGACACCCCATGGTTGTCAACGTCATATCAATCTCTGTTTGTCCTGTGTCACCGTCAAAACGAATTTCATAGATCAAACCAAGATTGACAATATCGATTCCCAACTCAGGGTCAATAACTTCTTCCAAGGCTGATAAAATTCGTGTTTTGATGTTTTCAATTTGCTCTTCTGTATAAGCCATATTCATCCTCACTCTTAGTCTTCAATAAAATCACGAAGCGGTTTGCTGCGACTTGGTTGGCGTAGTTTTCTCAAAGCCTTAGCCTCGATTTGACGGATTCGCTCACGGGTTACGTTAAAGACTTTACCCACATCTTCAAGGGTACGCATTTTCCCATCATCTAGCCCAAAACGTAGACGCAAAACATTTTCTTCACGGTCTGTAAGAGTATCCAAGACCTCATCCAACTGCTCACGCAAGACGATACGAGTTGTATAGTCCACTGGATTTTCAATCACTTCATCTTCGATAAAGTCTCCAAGGTGGCTATCATCCTCTTCACCAATAGGAGTTTCAAGAGATACTGGTTCTTGGGCAATCTTCAAGATTTCACGAACCTTATCAGGTGTCATATCCATACGTTCAGCGATTTGTTCTGGTGTCGGATCTTGTCCCAATTCTTGAAGAAGGTTACGCTGTTCACGAACCAATTTATTGATGGTTTCAACCATGTGAACTGGGATACGGATAGTACGAGCTTGATCCGCAATAGCACGAGTGATAGCCTGACGAATCCACCAAGTTGCGTAAGTTGAAAACTTGAAGCCTTTAGAATAGTCAAACTTGTCAACCGCCTTCATCAAGCCCATGTTCCCTTCTTGAATCAAGTCAAGGAACTGCATACCACGGCCGACATAGCGTTTAGCAATAGAAACAACCAAACGAAGGTTGGCTTCCGCAAGACGTTGTTTGGCTTCGATATCACCAGCTTCAACAGCCAGTGCCAATTCTTTTTCCTCTTCATTGGTCAAGAGAGGAACGACTCCGATTTCTTTCAAGTACATACGAACAGGGTCATTGACCTTAGCAGAAGTTGACCCAATCAAGTCCTCATCGCTGAGTTCTGGTTCTTCTTCAGAGCTAAGAACACGAGCACTCGGATTTCCTTCGTTATCTGTGATAGAAATCCCTGCATCCTGAATTCGTTGCAAGAGATCTTCAATCCCATCAGCGTCCAAGGTAAAAGGAATAACCAGACTTGCGTTGATTTCATCATCAGTTGCTGTCCCTTTTTGTTTATGATTACGGATAAATTCTGCTACTTGTACGTCAAATGTTGTTACTTCTTTTTGTTTTGTTGCCATTATTACTCCATTCTTCTCTTTTGGGAAATTAAACGTTCCAATTCTTCTAAGGCTGTGTCGGTATCTCCTACATGGCTAGCTTCCTGCACCTTCTTTTTGATTCTCATATTGGCCTGATTCAAGAGAGCCTTGTTTCGAGTCATTTCTACTTCACTAAGTTCCTGAGGTGACATCTCAGATGGTAAATCCTGAGCTAAAACTTGATACCATGCTCTTTCAACTTCCTCTGTCTGCTCTGCTAGAACTTCTGGAGGAAGATTTCCATACTGGCCAAGCAAGTCATATAAAACCTGAAATTCAGGAGTGTCAAATGCAAAGTCTTCTCGCAAACGGTAATCATTCAAAACAAGGGGAGATTCCATCATTCGATAAAGTAGATGGGCTTCTGCCCTCATAATAGCCGATAACTGCTTGGTGACAGGCATAGTGATTGGCGTCGGTCTGGAAATTCCTTCCATACGATTCTGCCTTTGCGCCTGACGACTCTCATTAACAATCTGCTCAATCTGGGCATAATCAAAGGACGCCAGACTGTCAGCTAAAATATGTATATAGCTGTTTTGAGCAGTAATAGATTTTTCTTGAACAATCAAGGGAGCTATTTTTTCAATAAACTCAATCTGAGCCTGCAGATTTTCACTATTTTCAGGCTTATACTGGTGAATGTAAAACTCAATCGGACTAATACGAGTTTTCGTTAATAGATAGGCCAAGTCTTCTGGTCCATTTTTTTGTAGATATTCATCTGGATCCAAGTTATCAGGCATGCTGACGATTTGCACAGGCATATCACCAATTTCGTCTAGCGCTTTCAATGTCGCGGCTTGCCCAGCCTTATCGCCATCGTAAACAAGAACCAACTTCTTCGTTAACCTTTTCAGATGCTCAACATGCTCACGACTCAAGGCTGTTCCCATAGATGCGACAGCGTTTTCGATTCCAGCCCGATAGGCTGCAATAACATCCATGAATCCTTCCATCAGGTAAATCTCACTGGCTTTTCCAGAAGATTTTTTTGCCCTATCCATATGATATAATTCGTAACTTTTGTTAAAAATTACAGTCGATCGGCTATTTTTATACTTAGAAGTTTGTGAATCCGTTTTCTGCCAGATACGACCTGAGAAGGCAATAACCTTTCCCTGGTCATTTGTCAGGGGAAACATGATCCGATTGTGAAATGTATCTACAAATTGATTAGCATCCGAGAGATAAAACAATCCTGAATCTAGGAAATCCTCATCACGATACTGACCAGACAAACGTTGATAGAGATAGTTTCGTTCTGGAGGTGCTAAACCAATCCGAAAATGTTTGAGCACTTCATCTGTCAAACCACGCTGATAAAGGTAGTTTCTGGCCTCCTCCCCCATGGTCGTTGTCATGAGAATAGCATGGTAAAATTTGGCTGCATCTTCGTGCATATCATAAAGAGCTTGGTGGGCTGAAGCTGGCTTCTGTTCACTATAAAGCGGTTTTTCCACCTCTATCCCGACACGCTGACCTAAGATTTGGACAGCCTCCATAAAGGGAACTCCTTGATACTCCTCGATGAATTTAAAGACATCACCTGAGCGCCCACAACCAAAACAGTGGTAAAACTGCTTGTCCTCTACAACGTTGAAAGAAGGTGTTTTTTCACCATGAAAAGGACAGAGCCCTAGATAGTTCCGTCCTGCCTTTTGTAAAGAAATCACATCTCCTATGACTTCCACAATGTTGGCATTGTTTTTGATTTCTTCAATGACTTGTTTGTCAACCATACACAATACCTCCATGTTATCATAGTTTACTTTATATAGTATACTTTATTTCAGAAAAAAAGTAAACCATTTCACTCATTTTCCCTACTTTATTCAAAGAGTTGATAATAATCAGAGATTTTCATTTTTGCTTTTTCTTCTTGGTTCAAATCTTGGATAATTCGTCCTTCTTTCATGACAATTAAACGATTGCCATATTTGAGAGCATCTTCCATATGGTGGGTAATCATAAGCGCTGTCAGCTGATCTTTCTTGACAAATTCATCCGTCAATTCCATCAAGGCCACACTGGTCTTTGGATCAAGGGCTGCAGTATGCTCGTCTAACAAGAGTAATTCAGGACGCTTCAAGGTTGCCATTAAGAGACTCAAGGCCTGTCTTTGACCACCTGATAAGAACTCAATCGGTGTATTCAAGTGTTTCTCAAGACCATTTCCTACTTTTTCAATGGTCGCTTGAAATTCATCCTTGTAGCTAGCCAGTCGTCTCGGAAACAGTCCTCGTTTTTCACCACGAAACTTGGCAATCAAAAGATTTTCAGCGACCGTCATACGGGGAGCTGTCCCCATCTTAGGATCTTGGAAGACACGAGACAGATACTTAGCCCGCTTCTCTGGTGAAAACTTGGTAACATCTTCACCTAAAATACGGATGGTTCCACTGGTTAATGACAAGGTTCCTGCAATAGTGTTAAAGAGAGTTGATTTCCCAGCACCATTTCCACCTAAAATCGTGATAAAATCCTGTTCAAAAATTTCTAAGGAAACATCATTTAAAATAATCTTTTCTTCATCAAAGCCATTTTTAACGACTTTGGTTGCATTTTTTAATTCTACAATTGCTGTCATTTACTTAACTTGGCTCCTTTCAAGATTGTTTGCTTAAATGTTGGAATCATGAGGCAGACTGCTAAAATCAAGGCACTGTATAAACGAAGGTAACTTGTATTAAAGCCAAGAGCGATAACTGCCCACACTAAGAATTGATAGGCGATAGAACCCACAACGATGGCAACCAGACGCTCTGCCAAGCTCAAACTCTTGAAAATAACTTCTCCAATTATCAAACTTGCAAGCCCCACAACGATAACTCCAATTCCTCGAGATACATCAGCATAGCCTTCTTGCTGGGCAATGAGAGCTCCTGCAAGGGCAATCACACCATTTGATAAAACCAAGCCCATAAGCTCCATGCGTCCAGTATGAATCCCGAAACTTCTAGCCATATCAGGATTGTCACCTGTAGCAATATAGGCTTGTCCGAGTTTAGTGTCCAAGAAAAAGAGCATGAGAGCAATAACAAGACTGACAAAGATAAGACCTGTCAAGAGTTGATTCAAATCCGAATCAAAAGGCAAAACATCCTGAATTTGCTTGGTTCCAAGCAGGCCTAAATTCGCACGTCCCATAATTAAGAGCATGATAGAGTGACAGGAAGTCATCACCAAAATCCCTGAGAGCAAGGTTGGGATCTTCCCTTTTGTATAAAGAAGGCCTGCTGCCATTCCAGCCAAACAACCTGCTCCTACAGCAACAAGAGTCGCTAAAAATGGGTTCACGCCTTTGGTTATCAAAGTGACAGCAACAGCTCCCCCAAGAGGGAAGGAACCTTCTGTCGTCATATCTGGAAAGTTTAAAATCCTAAATGTCATAAAGATTCCCAGACCTAAAATAGCCCAGACAAATCCTTGAGAAATAATAGATAATATCATCTGTTTCTTAACCTTTTCTATATGATTTCTATTGTAAAAAATTGGAGGAGATGTCCCCAACTCCTCCATTACAGATTATTCAATCACTTGTCCCGCTTCTTTTAGAACAGAATCAGGAATCGTAATACCTAGCTCTTGTGCCAATTTTTTGTTGATAACTGACTTACCAGTTGAAAAGACATTAACTGGAGTATCGGCTGGTTTTGCACCTTTCAAGACTTGCGCAATCATTTTACCAGTTGCCACACCAAGGTCATGTTGGTCAACTACAACTGATGCCAAACCACCTGCTTCTACCATGGCAGTTGCGCTTGGATAGATTGGCTTTTTAGCTGATTGATTGCTTGATACAACTGTTGAAAATGCAGATGCAATGGTGTTATCGATTGGAATCCAGATAGCATCAACCTTGCTAGTCATAACGTTAACTGTTGAAGCAATTTCATTTGTTGAAGGAACAGCAAATGTTTCGACTGTCAAACCTGCTTTTTCAGCATAAGCCTTAAATTCTTCTACCTGAGTTTTGGAATTATCTTCACTACTTGAGTAAAGAGCTCCAATTGTTTTCACATTTGGTGTGAGAGCTTTGATGAGTTCAACTTGTTGTTGAGCTGGATTGTGGTCAGATACCCCTGTAATGTTGCCACCTGGTTTTTTCAAATCTTTAACCAAGTTAGCACCAATTGGGTCTGTAATAGCAGCCATGATAACCGGTAGGTCTTTTGTTGCACTAGCCAAACCTTGAGCAGCTGGTGTTGCAATACCAACCACAAGGTCATTCCCATTTGCAACCAATTGTTTACTCATTGTCGCAACCTTACTTTGGTCACCTTCTGAGTTCATAAAATCGATTTTAACTTGATCATCTTTATAACCATCTTCTGCCAGTCCATCTTGTATCCCTTTATAAATCAAATCAAGAGAGGGATGGCTCACAAACTGAAGAACACCAACTTTGGCAACTTTCTTCTCATTCTTAGCTTCTGGTTTATTCATTGAAGAGTAAATCAAGCTTCCTGCTACTAAGACTGCTAATGCAGCGATAATTCCAATTAAACGTTTATTTTTCATTCTATTTCTCCTTTTTATTTCCTTATAAAATACTTCACTTATCTAAACAAGCGACGCCATCGTTTTCTTTCCATACTAACCTCCATCAAAAAAGTCCTCACACAAAAAACTTGTGTGAGGACGTCGATGCGCGGTACCACCTCAATTATAGGGAATTTCCCTATCGCTCTGTCTCGCAATAACGAGATGCACTGTAAGGTGTGCTCACCGAATTTTTATGATTTCAAATTCTAAATAACATCCAGCCCAATTTTCATCATCATCACTTATCTGTTTTCAGCTACCACAGACTCTCTAAAAAGTTTATATGATTACTTTTCTGAATGGTTAAATTATATCATTTTTCAACTACTTGTCAAGACTCTTTTAGCATTTTTTTGAACTATTCAAAAACTTCCCCTATGGAAAAGAGGAAGATTGATAGGTATCAGCCTGAATTACGCAATCCTGTCGCAATTCCGTTGATGGTTGTATGGATTAATTTTTCTTGGTCGCTTGATAATTCTCCTCGGCGTTGACGTTTAATCAACTCCAACTGGATATAGTTGAGAATATTAAAGTAAGGCATACGATAATCCAAACTTGCTTTTAGATATGGATTTTCAGCCAAGAGTTCATCGTAACCTTCGATAGCCAAGATGACTTCCTTGGTGACTTGCCATTCATTTAGAATAGTCTCATAGATTGCTTTTACTTCTTCATCCTCACAAAGTTTGGCATATTCAAAAGCAATATTCATATTTGATTTTGACAAGACCATGTCGACATTTGAAAGAAGCGATTGGAAGAAAGGCCAGTTTTGGTACATATCTCGTAGGATAGCGATATTCTCTGGATTTTTATCAATAAATTCCTTGAAGCTTGAACCAACCCCATACCAGCCAGGGAACATGACACGACTTTGCGACCATGAGAAGACCCAAGGGATAGCTCGCAAACCACCGATTTCAGTAATAGTCTTACGAGCGGCTGGACGAGAACCGATATTAAAGCTTGAAATAGCCTTGATTGGACTTGACTCAAAGAAATAATCATAGAAATGGTCATTACCAAAGACCAAATCACGGTAGATATCATAACTACGGTCCACTACTTGGTCCATAATGGCTTCATAACGATTTGATGTATTGGTATCGCTCTTCTTCTGCGTAATCATACGGTTAATGGCTGCGGATACTAGCATTTCAAGGTTATAGTAAGCTGCGTCTTTATTACCGTATTTATTCCCAATTACTTCACCCTGCTCCGTCAAACGGATGCGATCCTTGATAGACTTGAGCGGTTGAGAGGTGATGGCTTCATAGGTTGGTCCACCACCACGACCGACAGTACCACCACGACCATGGAAGAAGGTAACCTTAACGCCAAATTCATCTCCGATAGCAGTCAATTGTTGTTGAGCCTTGTAGAGGGTCCAACATGATGATAGGTAACCACCATCTTTATTACTATCAGAGTAACCAAGCATGATTTCTTGGTAGTTATTACGTGAAGCAATCCATTTTTTAGCAAGAGGAAGAGAAAGGTATTCTCTCATGGTTTCTTCTGAGTGGTCCAAGTCCTCGATTGTTTCAAAGAGAGGAACAATTTGGACACGGGCTCTCTCTTTATCAACTAGACCTACTTCTTTTAGTAAGATAGCCAATTCCAATATGTCTGATACGCTGGTTGCATGTGAAATAATGGTTTGACGAATAACATCATCACCCAACTTATCTTTCAACTTACGAGCAGCTTTAAAGATGGCCAATTCTTTTTCAAGTAACTCTGATTTTTCAACATGAGTGGCAGAAAGAATACGTGGATCTTCTTCTAATTCTTTCAAAAGAAGCTGGCATTTTTCTTCTTCACTTAATTCACTATAATGAGAATGAATACCTGCTGATTTCAAGAGTTCGGCTACACAAGCTTCATGAACGCTAGAATCTTGACGCATGTCAATAGATGCCAAATAGAAACCAAAAATTTCAACTGCCTGAATTAACTCAACAAAATCACCAGAAATCAGTGCTTCACCCTTATTTTCCAAGAGGGAATCACGAATGGTAATTAAATCCTTATAAAAATCATTAGCTGTTTCATAGCGAGCCCCAACTTCCTTATCCTCAATCAGATAGGTTTTTGTTGCTTGGATTTTTGATTGAATATCAAATAAGGCACGGCGGTAAAGCTCTTTTTCACGGTAGATCGAGTTATCCTTGGATTGACGAGCCATTTCTCTGACTTGCTTGCTGACATTAACAATACTTGTTGAGAGGGAGAATTCACGATAAAGTTGGTAAATCTTTTCATCATAGTAGTTCATGATGACTTCACACTGAGTCATAGCAGATTGTTTCAGGGTATCTGCTGTAACAAAAGGATTACCATCACGGTCTCCACCAATCCACATACCCATGGTAATTGGTTTAGGATGTTTCAACTCCAGTCCATGTTTTTTAGCCAGACGCTTGTACTCAGCAGTCAAATGAGGAACTGCCTTCAGGAATGAACTATTGTAGTATTCCATAACATTCGTGATTTCATTGGTTACTTTCAATTTCTTTTCACGAATCATATCTGTCTGCATGATAATCTCAATGTAACGACGGAGATCATTATGCCATTTTTCCTTATTAATCAAGCCTAATTTCACATCACGATACTTACGCAAGAGGGTGTGGATATGGTTGGTCAAATCCAACATGCTCTTACGTTGCACTTGTGTTGGATGGGCTGTCAAAACAGGGACAACATTCAAGTGTTCAAGAATTTCAACCGCATTTTCTTTTTCAGCAACCATTTTGATTGTTGCTGATAATTTCCCAAGATAATCTTGATCGATATTATTTTGGTGGTTGATTTCATAAGCCAAATCCACGTCTTCTGAAATATTAATCAAAAGGGGCAAGATAGAGAAATAGCGTGAAATATAAGCCATTTCATCATTTGACAGACTAGTAACCAGTTGGTTCAAGCCCTGATAATCTTCTTGAGTTGATAATTCTTTCAACTCCATGATTTTTGCAAAAGTCTCTGGGGCAAGCATATTTTTAGTGATATCTTCTAACAATTCTGTTAAAATCAATACTTCTTCTTGCACGACAGCTTTATTACTATAGTTTTCTAATTTTTGAAGAGACATAGGTAATCCTTTCCACTATCAACTCTACATATAGTTTGATGAGTGAGCTTCTAACTCCTCATATAATTGGGCACGTTTTTCACTTGCATCAATATTTAAGACAAAGGCGATGGCTACAGACAAGACTAGGAGACTGTTCCCCCCTTGTGATAAGAAGGGGAAGGTTACTCCTGTCGAAGGAATAATGCCAGAAATTCCGCCAATATTAACAAATACCTGTACCAGCATCATCCCACCAACCCCAATCGCCATCATGGAATTAAAGGGATTCTTAGCACGAATACCGACTAGGATAATCCGCAAAATCAAGAAAAAGACAAGGGCTAAAATCAAGCTGGCTCCCACAAATCCAAACTCTTCAATGACAATTGAAAATACAAAGTCTGTATGAGCCTCTGGTAAATAACCACGTTTTTCGATTGAATTTCCTAAGCCTAGACCAAACCAACCACCATTTACCATGGCAAAGTAGGAATTTGCAAGTTGGTGGCCTGCTCCTGCCAAATCAGCAAAGGGATTAAAGTAGGCACTGAAACGCTTAGCAACGTAACCAAATACTGGAACTTTTGAAAACTTATCAACCCCAATCATAGAAATAGCTGATAAGGATAGGGCTGAAACTCCTACCAATACACCGATAAAGGCTATAAACCAACGATGAGCAATCCCACTAACTGTATACATAATCAAGGCGACCAGCGCTAGGATTGTAGCATTCCCCAAATCTGGGAAAATAGCCAAACTTCCTATCATTACCAAGAGGACAAAACGCCAATCATTAAAAGCTCGAGGAATCCATTGATTTTGAGTTAAAACTTGAAAATCGTAAATACCAATTTCATCCTGTTGTTTTGAAAAACGTTGGGCCAAGTACCAGACGATGATAATCTTCAAATACTCCGCTGGCTGAATGGTCAAAGGTCCTACTGAAATCCAACCATAGGCTCCATTGACTGGCGTACCAATTAAGCGAGCCAGAGCTAAGAGAATCAGCTCAACAAACATAACAATAAATAAAAGTCGTTCTTTTCTTAAAAAATTCAGTTTCAGCTTATATATCAAGACAATCAATATTAAACTAAATATCCAAAACATTCCCTGACTTCGAACCAATTGGAGGGCACTTTTACCTTCTTCGATAAGAATGGCACTGGTTGTAGAATAGACTACAATCAAACCCAAAATAGATAAAAGTAAGTAAGGAACTAGAATAGAATAGTTTAACAGGTGCCTCTTACTAATCTTCATAGTATCACCAATCTAATGAGAACAAAAGAAATTATTCCCAAATTCCGTTTATTTTCTAGTTTTGATTGCTATTATACCATTTTTTCCGAAAGAAAAAAACTCTTACCCTTAAGATAGAAGATTTTCTCATAAGAAAAAGAGCACTTGGCTCTTTTCTGTTTTATTCTTTTGAAGAACTGCTTGAGCTTGAATCTCCACCACCGATGTATTGAGTGAAGATATTTTGGAAGGCCTGGTCTTTAACCTTGATATTGGCTGCTTGCAATTCTTTTCCGATAACACTTTGAACAAATGAAGCGTCATTTTGTTTTTGAGTTAAGATAACAGTTTTTAATTTTTCTTTGTAGTCGTCAATATTAGATGATTTTTCTGTTTTCTTAATCAGTTTAACAATGTAATATTGACTGCTGTAGGCTTGTGTTCCAGTAACGCTAATCACATCAGAAACACCATTTACATCTAAAGCAAAAGCTGCTTTTTTAACTTGATCTGGTACTTCTGTCGAAGCAGAATCAAAGGTGATCTCTCCACCGTTCGCTTTGGTTTTCTCATCAGTTGAATTATCTTTGGCTAATTGAGCAAAGTCTGCATCACTAGCTTTGGCTTTTTCAAGAATTTCTTTAGCTTTGTCTTCATTGTCCAGACGGATGATTTGAGCCGTTACATCTGGAGTGTATTCATCAAATGCTTTCTTATAGGCATCATCTGTCAATTCAGCTTCTGCTGCCTTCTTAACTGCCAACTCAACCAATTTACTTGTACGAATTTGAGCTTTACGTGTTTCAAGAGTCATTCCTGCCTGTGACAAGACACGTTGGTAGTTCTCACCATATTGTTTCTCTTCTTCGGCAATAGTATCATTGACTTCTTTGTCATCTACTTCTGAGCCATATTGCTTCTCAAATACTTTTTGGATGGTCAAGTTCAACAACACTTGCTGGGCTGAAGGATTGCTTTTCACTTGCTCATAAAATTGATGTTCTGTGATAACATCTCCTTTCATGCTGATAAGATCTGCTCCTTCTGAACCTTTCGAACAAGCTGCTAGAGTTGCTACTGATAATAGTGTAATGGCACCTGCCAATAGTTTTTTCTTCATGTCTACTCCTTTGAGATAAGTGTTACCCTATCTATTTTACTATATTTTCTTAAATTTTTCTGAAAATCATTCGCTGTCAGGCAATTGAACATCTGCTACATTTTTACGAAGCATGAGAATGCCGTCCCCCAGAGGTACTAATGTTGCGGTGAGTCCTGGATTGTCTAAAGTTGCATCAAATAGTCTTTGAAGTCCTCGATAAATGGTTCGCTGGCCACGACGGACTTCCATAATGTCCTTGGCAACATCACCACCTTGAAAAATATCATCCAAGACAACCACACCACCAACTTCCAAATGTTTGAGGATTTCTGGCAGAAAGACGATGTATTTAGACTTGGCAGAATCCATAAAGACGAAATCATAAGACTCTGTCAGTGTAGATAAGACATCTACCGCATCTCCTTCTAGGAGCGTAATTTGCTTGCGACTGTCAAATTGAGCAAAATTTTCCTTGGCAAAACCAATCATTTCTGGATTGCGGTCAATGGTTGTAATCTTGGCATTTGGCGCATGTTCTGCCATCAAGAGGGCTGAAAAACCGATAGCCGTCCCAATTTCCAGAATGTTTTTAGGTTGCATGGTTTCCATGAAAAAACGGAAATAAGCAACCGTCTCATGGGGAATAATGGGAATATTTTCCTTGCGGGCAAAGTCTTCTAATTCTTTCAAAGATCCTGTGACTTGCTTTTGGCGCTGACGCATCAAGTCTACAATTTCTTCTTTGACAACAGGACGACGCATGTTATGGTTGGCATTTTTACTATACGATTCAACCATCTTATGCCAATCCCAATTTTTCAACAAGTGCTTCAAACTCATTTAAACGACGTTCAAAGACTGCAAAGGCATCGTTGAGATAGTCTTCCTTCTCCATATCAACACCAGCTTTTCTCATGACATTAAGTGGATAGTCAGACTTACCTGCCTTGAGATAGTCGATATAACGGTCACGGTCTTCTTGACTACCATGGACAATCTTTTCAGCCAAGGCTGAGGCTGCTGCAAAGCCTGTTGAATATTGGTATACATAGTAGTTATAGTAGAAGTGTGGAATGCGTGCCCACTCGTATTGGATTTCAGGATTGTCTTCCTTACTCAAACCATAATACTCTTGGTTCAAGTCTGCGTAGAGTTTATTTAAGAAATCGCTTGTCAAGACTTCTCCATTTTGGTCTGCTTGGTGAATCGCGTGTTCAAACTCAGCAAATTGAGTTTGGCGGAAAACTGTTCCACGGAAACCATCTAGGAAGTTATTGAGAATAGCAAAGCGCGTTGCGTCGTCTTCCACTTCTTCCAATAATTTCTCCGTCAAGATATTTTCATTGGTAGTTGATGCAATCTCAGCCAAGAAGATAGAATAATCTCCGTAAACATAAGGTTGCGTTTCACGAGTATAGCTTGAATGCATACTGTGACCTGTTTCATGAACAAGAGTAAAGAGATTGTCCAGATTGTCCTGCCAGTTAAGAAGCATAAAGGCATTTGTATCGTAAGAACCACCAGAGTAAGCCCCTGAACGCTTGCCTTGATTTTCATAAACATCAATCCAACGCTCGCTGAAGGCACGTTTAACACGGCTCAAGTAATCCTCACCCAAGACTGACAAGGCTTCTTCTGCTTTTTTCAAGGCTTCTTGGTAGGTAAAACTGTATTCAACAGATGAAAGTGGTGTGTAGACATCGTACATCTTGAGGTCTGAAATTCCCAAGATTTTTGAACGAAGTTCAAGGTAACGATGCAAGAGTGGCAAATGCTTGCGAACTGCTGCTACCAAATTGTCATAAACACTCTCTGGAACAAAATTCGCTGCTAGTGCTGCATGACGAGCACTCTTATAGTTGCGAACTTTGGCACGGTAGTTTTGAACCTTAACATTTGTTTGCAAGGTTTTGGCATAGGTGTGTTGGAATTGCTCATAAGTCGCATAGAGGGCTTGATAGGCACCACGACGAACCTCACGGTTTTTAGACTCCATCAAACGCATATAAACGCCATGTGATAATTGTACTTCGTTACCATCTTCATCTTTAACAAATGGAAAGACGATATCTGCATTATCTAAAATAGCAAATGTTTCACTTGCCGAACCAAAGATTTCTCCAGCTCCAGCCAATAGCTCTTCTTCTCGTTGTGATAGAACGTGATCCTTGCCTTGCAAAAGCTTGTCAAAATAGTGTTGATAAACCTGCAATTTTGGCTGAGCTTCTAAAAAGTCAGCATACTGCTCATCACTGATTTCCATAAATTCAGGCTCATAGAATGAAAAAACTTGGTCTAGCTGGCTATAGAGAGTCATTGCCTTAGCATAGTACTCTTGGTACTTGGCTTCACGTGTATCCTGGTCATTTTTCATATGAGCATAAACGTAAAGCTTCTCCATCTGGCGTTCCATTTCAAGAGAAAATTCAGTAATTTCTAGTAGGCTATCCGCACTATCCAAGAGATGACCTTCATACTGGACTACTTTCTCCAATTTTTCTGTTAAATCTTTTAAGGCTTCTTCCCAAGCCTGGTCAGTTGGGTAAATCGTTGATAGATTCCATGTATCTTTTTCATTTATTTCATTTCTTTGTAATACCATTAGATTCCTCCATCCTTTCTATTTTACCATATTTTTCAAGAAATATTGCTGATAAAAGGCTGGTGGATAAAGCTTTTGCCAATCATTTTGAGAATTTTCTTGATAATAGGTTTGAAAATACTGATAATAGCGAGTCAAATCTTGCTCAATTTGGCAAAACTCACCTACTAGCGGTCGAATTTGTGGATACCATTCTTTTAGCCCATAAGTCAGGAGATTTTCTCCCTTTTGATAGGCTTCTGCTTGTTCTTTCATCCAAATAGGATTTTGATAAAACAGTTGTTGTCGGATATAGCGACAGATGTCCTTATCTTGAAAAACTGTAAAATGAGATATTTTTTGTTTCTTATAGGGAAGACGTAATATCTCCAGTAGACTATCTTGTCCATAGGGAAATTCCTTGATTTGATAATAGAGTCTGCCTCGGAGATCCTGGTGAATGAGATATTTAAGCCTTAAAACCTGTTTTTCCTTGTCTACTTCCCAAACATAAAATCCCATGTTTTGACTGAAATAGAGAAAACCTTGTTGCAGACGAGTCAAACGCTCCTTGAGCCACAGTTTTTCCCCCAGCAACCACAGTACTTGGTAACCCTGACTACGATAGCCCTCACTACGCTCTTTAAGAACTTTTTGAGGCAAGAGACTACATTGAACCTCTAAAGCTAGATTGCCATTCACAAATACATCCGCAATCTGTTTAAGCTCTGGAAGAGGGTATTCTAATTGTACTTCTGTCTCTTTTTTCAACCAGTGATAGAGGACTTCCTTATTTGCCAAGTGTTCTGGGCTTTCATTTTCAAATGAAAAATCACAGTCTTTTAAAGATTTATGGGCAAAATGGGTCCGGACACTTGGTCCTTGACGCAAACGGAGCTGACCTCCACAAGCGGGGCAGGTATATGCTTGTTTCTCGAGCCTATCCTCTAACACATTTACCAACTGTCCCCTAGCATCTCTCGCAACAAACATGATTTCCCTCCTTTTCTATATTATTCGTAAAAATTAATAATCGTATTTTTAATTATCGAAGATGTGAACTAAGAGATTAGGAAAGTCAAATTAATTTCTAACAATGCTTCAGAAGCCATGTCCTACTATTCCAGTTTCGATACTTTATATAATTGACAAAGAAACAAAATCTCCTAGCAATCAATGGACTACTAGGAGATTTTTTAAAAAATTCTATATAATCTATAAAATCAAATACAAATTTTACTAAAAGATTAGATTAGTTCATATATAAATTATACTTCTTCATCTTCTTTACGACGACGGCCTACAAGACCTAGACCAAGTACTGCACTTGCTGCAGCTGCTACCATAGCTACTGTAGGGTCTGCTGTACCTGTATTTGGCAATTCTTTAGATTCTTTACGCACATTTGCTTTAACTGCTACTGTTGGGGTTACAGCTTCAATTGCTGCTATACCGTCTGTTTGAGCTGTTGCTACTCCTGCATTGTCAGTTGCTGCGTCAATTGCTTGATTTGCTTTTGTTGCTGCGTCTTGTGCTGCTTGTTTAGCCGCATCTTTTTCTTCTTTCGTTGCGTTTGGAGTACCTTCAATTGCTGTTAATTTTTCTGCTAATTTTTTCGCTACTTCAGCTTTAGCCGCTGCTTTAACTGCTACTGTTGGGGTTACAGCTTCAATTGCTGCTATACCGTCTGTTTGAGCTGTTGCTACTCCTGCATTGTCAGTTGCTGCGTCAATTGCTTGATTTGCTTTTGTTGCTGCGTCTTGTGCTGCTTGTTTAGCCGCATCTTTTTCTTCTTTCGTTGCGTTTGGAGTACCTTCAATTGCTGTTAATTTTTCTGCTAATTTTTTCGCTACTTCAGCTTTAGCCGCTGCTTTAACTGCTACTGTTGGGGTTACAGCTTCAATTGCTGCTATACCGTCTGTTTGAGCTGTTGCTACTCCTGCATTGTCAGTTGCTGCGTCAATTGCTTGATTTGCTTTTGTTGCTGCGTCTTGTGCTGCTTGTTTAGCCGCATCTTTTTCTTCTTTCGTTGCGTTTGGAGTACCTTCAATTGCTGTTAATTTAGCTTTTTTAGCCTTATCAATTTCTAATTTAGCTTGAGCTTTTTGAAGCAACAAAGTCTGGGCGTTAATATCTGCTTGATTTTTTCGATTCGCTATTTCTACATTGTTAGTTTCTTCATTCAATATTTCTTGAGCCTTAGCTAATTCTGCTTGATAACCAGCCCAAGCTTCAGGTGTATAATCACTTTGATTTAAAGTTGTTGCCTTAGCAGCTTCTGCTTGTAGGTCATCTTTATACATATTAATTTTAACTGTTTGTTGTGCAACTGTATCACTACCTGTTTTTTTAGTCCCGTTATCAATCAGATTTCCTGAGGTTTGATAAGAAACTGTCCCCTCCAATTGTTTTTCAATTGGTTTGGTAGTTGGCAAACTAAAAGTATACGTTAAAGTCTGTTCTTGTTTAGGGTCCAAATTGTTAAAACCAAGAGTCAAACTAGTTCCATTTAGTTGGGCCGAGCTTGTACCTGTTGTTCCCACTAATGTTGCACCTTCTGGCAACTCAACTCTATACTGATTATTTGTAGAAGTTGAGAATCCTTTATTAATGGCTTTTACAGTCACAGTAGTATTCACAGTAGTAGAAGTAGCAGAAGTAGCTGTAGATTCATAAGTAGTCTTCACAACTTCAGATACAAGATAAGAACCGCTAGCCACACGAACATTACTTACAACTCCTCCTGCATTCTCATTAGATGATATAGCTGGTTTATTGAAACTACTATCATAGCTATGATTTTCTGTACTTCTATTAAGAGCTGTTTCAAATTGAAGTCTTAATTTTGTTAAGCCTTCAGGAACATTTACAAGAACGGACATTTCTCCCATCGGAGTACCAGCATAACCTTTTTCATACCGACCTAGTACAGCTCCTGTTTCTGGATTTTTAACAACTAGTCTTGCTCCATTATTACCACTATTTATATTTACCGTTGTCCCTCTCCAAGTTACCTTCACCTCTTGGCCACCCACTACATCAATATCTTGATAAATAGGACCAAATTCAGGTTTTGGACTACCACTCCACGCTTCTCTTCCTGGATATACTGCTAAAACAGCTCCTATTCCAGAACCTCTGTCACCCGGAAAAGCATCTCCATATTGAGATGCTTTCGCAGTCCAAATAAGAGGAACTGTTGTTGTTGTTGAATTAACAGGTTTCCATCCTGTTAATTTACTTATATCGTTCTTGACAGTAATAGGATCTGATGTTGCAGTTGGAAGTACTGCTCCTTGGCTAGTATCATTAAAATTACCATTTACAATAGCTACATTTGTTGCATTCGTAGCTAGGGGATCTGTGCTTGTTACAGTGCCAGGAGTTGAATCTGTACGGAATGGGTTATTTGTATCCAACGCTTTCCCATTACGTTCATCTCTAGAACCTGAGTTTGCAATAGAATTAGACTCCAAAGTCTTCTCTGCGCTGGTAAGTTTTTTACCTTCACTTAACTTATCAGTTGTATTATCTAATGGTTGTTCTTTTTTCTTTTCAGATTTTGTTTGCAATTTTGATGTCGCTGTAATTAACTTTCTATATGCTGCAGTTAATTCAGTTTGAGTTGTTGCAGTGCTTAAAACAGTTCTTGATTCGTCTAAGATAGTTCTAAGATTATTAACGCTTTCTTCTGTCTTAGTAGCATATGTTCCTTTAGCAAACTTGCCATCAATCTCTTTGATTAAATCTGTTAATTCTTTCTTATCTAGAGTCTCCACCTTCTGGGGTGCTGATTCTGGAGAGGGACTATTTTCAACTGTTGAAGGTTGAGTATTTGTCTCTACTGCTGCAGCAGGACTAGTGGCTACTGTATTACCTTCATAGTTACCATTCTGGGCATTCAGTTCTTTAGGTTGCGGTGCTAGTGTCTCCCCATTAGTTGAAGGCACGCTTTGCTCTGCAGCATATACTCCTCCATTTCCTAAAAACATGAAAAACGCAGCTACTGCGACACTAGCTGCACCAAAGCTGACTTTACGAATAGAAAAACGTAATTGCTTTTCACGATCGTGTTTACCTTTATGAAACATCTAAATTTCCTCCAAAATAAATATTTGTATCAATACTATATTACAGTATTACTTTAATAATGCAATATACCTTTTTTCATGTTTTCTGACCAATTATAATTTTTTATGCGTATATATATATATATATATATACGCATAAAAGCGCTTTTGTTCTATAATTATAGCGATTCTTGAAATAAAAATTACATTGTCAGAAATATTAAATTTTCACAACATTTATAAAAAGGTTGGATATTTCCCCAACCTTCATTCATGTTTATTTGATTTTTTTAGCTAGCATGGTCGCAAAGCGTAGTTGAATACGATTGCCATTTTCATCGCGACGGTGTAAATGGCCTGGATTTTCATTGTACTTGACCAAGTCCCAATCCTTGTAATAGTCTGCCAATTCCCCTTCTTTAAAGGTAAATGGGAAGTTCACAGAGCAAGGGTAATCTTCCGTATCCATAGCACAAACGATAAGATTATAACCACCGACCGTGGTATGCTCCTGCATATTTTTGATAATTGCAGGAATGCAATCTGCTTGCAAAAACATCAAAACAACTGTCGAAACGATGAAATCATACGCTTGCCCAATACTGGCTGAATTGATATCGTAAAGACCAACTGGCATGTCCAGATCTTCTTGCTCCACAATGCTTTGCAAGATTTCAAGGGCCAGTTCATTTTGATCTACAGCTGTCACATCAAAACCTTGCTGGGCTAAAAAGAGAGAATTACGGCCTTGACCACAGCCCAAATCCAAGGCTTTCCCTGGTTTTACTGTCTGCATAGCTTCTAAGACTTCCGAATGGACTGGATTTGTATTGTATTTCTTAGGGAAATAATCCTCAGGTTTACAATAAAATTCCAAGTACCACTCTACATCATCTGTGGCAGCCTCCACTCGGTGCCATGCTTGTGGTTGCGCCATGGGGTTGTCGGCCCCTGCTTCAAAGAGGTGCTCAGCTAAAACCTCACCATCCTCTGTCAATTCAATAAACTTGAGAGCTCCCTTCAAGACAGTAATTTTCCCCCAAGTCCCAACCTTGGTGTTGTGTTTCTGCTGAACAGCCTCTGGCATAGTTTGTTTATTCCACAAAGGCATGCGTTTATAGGCAACTAGTTTTTCCATCTTCATTCCTCTTTTTATCGCTGATTAACAGCCTTCATCACGCGCGCAATATCGCGATTCTGCTCACGACGTTTGATTGACTCCCGTTTATCATAGTCATGCTTCCCTTTAGCTAGGCCTAAAAGGAGCTTGGCATAGCCATCTTTGATATAGACTTTAAGAGGAACCAGGGTCATACCTGTTCCTTTAGTCTCTTGTTCCAACTTTTGGATTTGTTTCTTATGGAGCAGAAGTTTACGACGACGTTCTGGTTCTTGGTTCCAGATATTGCCCTCTTCGTAAGGCGCGATATGAACATTGCTCAACCAGACTTCTCCATTTTTTACTTGTGCAAAGCCATCCTTGAGATTGATTCGAGCTGCTCGTACACTCTTGATTTCAGTTCCAGTCAGGACCATCCCTGCCTCTAGCGTATCTACGATTGTATAGTCGTGGCGTGCCTTTTTATTTTGTGCGACGACCTTTCCCTCGCCCTTTGCCATGCTTGGCTCCTTTCTTAGCTACTTCCTTGTAAAAAGGTTTCTTTCCTTTTTTCTTCTTGTCTTTTTGTGAATGCTTGCGCTTATCATTTGAGCGTCCTGATTTTCTCTTTTCTTCCTTCTTATCTGAACGACGATTTGAACCACGCCCTCTGTCACTACGACTAGACTGTTTCAAGCCTTTTTCAATCACATCAAACTCACTTGGAATGTAAGAGAAGTCAATTTCACCCGTCATCTTGTCGGCTCTTTCAACTCGGATACGGATTTGCTGACCTACACGGAAGGTTGTTCCTGATTTCTCCCCACGAAGAGTCAAATCCCGCTCATTGAAATGATAAAATTCAGGTAGATTAGTGATGTGAATCAAGCCTTCAACTGTGTTCGGCAATTCGACAAAGAGACCGAATTTAACAATACTTGATACAACTGCATCGTACTCTTCACCCACGTATTCTTCCATGTACTCAGCTTTTTTCATGGCTTCGACTTCACGCTCAGCCTCGATAGCACGACGCTCACGGTTGGAAGACTGGGTCGCAATCTCTGGAATCACTTGCTCAAAATGCTCGGCTATTTCCTTAGAACGGCTGTAATCCCGAATCATACGGTGAACAAGGAGGTCTGGATAACGGCGAATCGGGCTGGTAAAGTGAGTGTAATAGCCTGCAGCAAGTCCATAGTGGCCGTGATTGTGCTCCGAATAGCGAGCCTGCTGCATGGAGCGAAGAAGCATCATGGACAATACATCTGCATAAGGTTCTCCCTCAACAGCACGCATGATGTCTTGAAGGGCCTCCTGGCTAATCTCACTGGCAGTCCCATAAATGCGCAAGCCAAAGCTCGAAGCATAATCAATAAACTTCTGAACCTTTTCAGCCTTGGGCTCCTCGTGGATTCGATAAATAAAAGGCAAATCCAGCTTACTAAAATGCTCAGCAACTGTTTCATTGGCCATCAACATAAAGGACTCAATCATGCGCTCGGCAACACCACGCTGACGAAGAACGATATCAACAGGCTTACCTTGCTTGTCCACTAAAATCTTCGCTTCGTTGGTATCGAAATTGAGTGCTCCACGTTTCACACGCATGTTTTCTAAAGTTTCATGGAGTTTGGCCATGAGTTCGATACTAGGGACAATTTTCTGATATTCTTGTCTCTTTTCCTTATCTCCAGCTAGGATATCATTGACATCACTGTAGGTCATCCTGAAGCTAGTCTTGATAACCGTTTGTGTGATGGTGTAGTTGACTACACGACCATGTTTATCAATCTCCATAATGGCAGACTGGGTCAGGCGGTCAACTTGAGGATTGAGGGAGCAGATACCATTTGACAGTCGTTCTGGAAGCATTGGGACCACACGGTCTGTCACATAGACAGAAGTTGCGCGGTTAAGGGCTTCCTTGTCCAGGGCAGAACCCTCGGTCACATAGTAGGAAACATCTGCAATGTGAACTCCGAGTTCTAGATTGCCATTTTTCAAGGCCTTGATATGCACCGCATCGTCCAGGTCCTTGGCGTCAGCACCATCAATGGTAAAGGTAATCTCATCTCTCAAGTCCAGACGGCCTTCCATATCCTTTTGAGACGGAGCATCAGGAACACTTTCTGCTTCCTTGACAACAGCCTCTGGAAACTCTGAGACAATGTCCATAGACTCCAAAACCTCAAGGACATCAATTCCGACATCCGTTGAGTGTCCCACCACATCGAGGACACTCGCCACAAAGAAATCGTGTTTCTTACTTGGGTATTTATCGATAAAGACCTTGAGAACTTCGGTTCCCTCAAGTTTAAGGGCTGGTTTCTTAACATAGATCGGTTGACTGATTTTCTGATTTTTTGAACGGATGTAACCCGCATACTTAGGTTTTTCCTGATCTAGAACGATTTGGCCGACAACTGTTGTCAGGCTGTGTTCTAGGATATCAATAATTTTGGCTTCGGCAGCTGTTCCCTTGTTGCGGTCAGCGACTTTCTTGATGACGATCTCAACGGTATCACCATCAATAGCATAGTTGACATCGTTTTTTCCTACAAAAAGGTCGTCCTCTTCGCCTTCCAGACTAACAAAACCAAAACCATTTTTATGAGCGTGAAAAATCCCCTTGAGAGTAATCTCATGTTTTTTCTTAGCTTCCAAGGTCAGACTGGCATCTTCCTCAAAGCGAATCTGGTGCTTTCTTTCCATTAGGGACAAGGTTTTAATCAACTCACGAAAATCCTTGGAACCGTCTTTTCCCAAAGCCTGAGCCAAGTCATTGACAGTCACCCTTCCCTTATCTTGTAAATATTCTTTTATTCTATCTTTCATATTTTCTTTCTAGATTTTTTATTTTCTTTTACTGTAAAACCTTCTCAAACATCATTTAAAAATAAAAAGAGGCAAAGACCTAGTCCTGCCCATTATTTTCTTATCTACTTGATAATACCGTCAATGCTAAGGCAATGGCTAGCCAGAAAAAGACTAAAATCCCTGTCAAACGCTGCATTACAGCTTCGAAACCGCGTGCTTTACTGCGTTCAAACAAATCACCTGAGCTGGCATCAAATACATTGCTGGATTGGTTTTTGGTTGGTTGCATGAAAATCGCAATCACAATCACAACAGATAATACTAATAAAATGGTTAATAATAGGTTATACATATCAAACTCCTTAAAATCCCTATTATTTTACCATAAAATCTACTTAGATTCAAGATGTAGGGTTACTTTTCTTTCCTTGGGACAATACTTTAAAACCTCAATCTTGTCTGGATGGGTTTTTGAATTTTTACTGGTTAGGTAATTGATACTGCCACAAGAGGAGCATTTGAGATTAATTTTTACTCGCACTAGATTTCCTTTACTTTTAATAATGTTCGAAATTGAAGAAGGTTAAAGAGACAACTAAAGGCAACACAAAGGCTTGTCGCATAAAAGACTGCATGGTAGCCAAATTGACCTGCTACTGCAGAACCTGCCATGGGACCAACGACACCTCCCAGATAAAAGAATACCTGATTGAAGGCAAAGACCCTCGAAATACCAGTTTTGGGCGTCATCTTACTGAGAAGAGCATTAACTCCAGGAATCAAGGCACCTGTCCCCAATCCAAAGAGGAAACGATAAAGTCCTAGTTGAAGGGGGCTAGAGGCATTGGCACAGAGGAGATAGATAATAACTGAATAAAACTGGGCTACAACCAAGAGGCGATGGTTGCCCACCTTGTCACCTAGCTTTCCCATGACTCCTGCACTCATCATACTGGAAAAGCCCATACTGGATACAATCAAACCAGAGACAAAAAGAAGATTCTCTGTCTGCCCTAAGTCACGTACATAAAGAGCTAAGATAGGGCCGATTGATTGGGCTGAAAATTGGATGACAAAACTGGTCAGAAAGAGGTTGAGCAAAAGATAGGGATATTTAACTGATGTAAATAATTCCTTTGTTGGGATGGCCTTTTCCTTGGCTACTGGTTGAAAATCTTCCTTGATAAAGCAAATGGTCAAAATAGCAGCTAAAAATAGAAAACTACCCACCAGTAAAAAGACAGTACGAATGCCAAATAATTCTGCGATAAAGCCACCAATAAAGGGACCAGTTAGAGTGCCTGCAACTACGCCTGTAGACAAAGTACCTAAGGCAGAGCCTGATTTCTCCTTGGGAACCTGACTGGCTATCAAGGCCGTTGCATTGGGAACAAAACCCGCAAATACACCATTTAGTAAACGAAGAAAAATCAACCAATAGATATTTGGCACAAAGGCCAAACCTCCCATAGTGATAGTCATGGCAAGGCCAGCCCGAATCATCATGGGTTTTCGACCGTATTTATCAGCAAGGATGCCCCAGATAGGAGAGAAAAGTGCTGCAGAAATGGCAGAGACAGAAATAGCTAAACCTGCATAAAAAGCAGCTTGATCACTTCCTACACCTAGATTTTCCACAAAGATGGGCATAAAAGGCACAACCAAAGAAATACTGGCTCCTGTCAGAAAATTACCAAACCAGGCAATGCGCAGATTATCCTTCCAGTTAATCTCTGTCATCTTCGCTACCTCCCTCAAGCAGGGAGAACACCTGAGTAAGAAGCTGGTCCTGATTGCCATTGTTGTTTAAAACATGGCTGGCCAAATCTTTCTTTTTCTCTAAAGGCCACTGGGCTGCCAGACGAAACTCGGCTTCATCTTTGGACAAGCGGTCCCTTTTCATTAAGCGTTCCACTTGGATATCTCGGTCCACATAGACCAACCAAGTCTCATCAAACCAAGAGGCATAGTCTTGTTCAAAAAGCAAGGGAATATCCATGAAGAAAATCTCTTCTGTCTGAGCCAACTGGTCTCTCAACGTAGCTAGTTCCTCACGGATAATCTCTCCTTGAGTTATCCTAGACCATTCTCGCTCTTCAGGATTTGAAAAGATAAGACTAGCTAGGATAGGGCGATTGAGTTCTCCGTTTTCTAATATAATTTCTTGCCCAAAGTGCTGTACTAGAGCCTCAAACAGACGACCACCAGGTTTCTGTAGTTGATGAACAAGAGCGTCGGCATCCACTACTTGAAAGCCTTGCTTTCTTAGAAAATTTGTCACGGTTGACTTACCAGAGGCAATTCCCCCAGTGATTCCAATGATTTTTCCCATCAGCCCCTCCTTTGGCACTGAGGACAAAAGTGAGTTCCTCGTCCGCCTAGTTGGATTTTCTCAATGATGGTACCACAACGTACACATTCTTGACCAGCCTTGTCATAGACCTGATGAAAATCCTGCATGGTTCCATCTTCCCCAAAGGCATTGGTATAGGTCCGAATGGTGGAACCACCTTTTTCAACAGCCTGTCCCAATACAGCAATGGTCTGGTCATGAATCGCAGTCGCTTCTTCTGCTGTCAAAGTCTGGGAAGGTCTAGCTGGATGAACCTGAGCTCGCCAGAGAACCTCATCCACATAGATATTGCCAAGGCCAGCTACCAAGGTCTGGTCTAGGAGATGGGATTTGATAGGCTTTTTAGATTTCTTCAGGGCACCTATAAAATTCTCTAAATCAAAGTCCTGGTCTGTAGGTTCAGGACCTAATTTTTTAGAAATAAAGTAGGCGTCTAAAAGGTCAGGAGCCAAGAGTTCCATAGTACCAAACTTGCGTACATCCTCATAAACAAGCGTGCCACCATCCTCAAACTGGAAGAAAACATGGGCATGTTTGCGTTCTGGAACCTGGTCCGGATAGTAAAAATACTTGCCCTCCATCCGCAAATGGGAAATCAAGACCTTATCTGTCAGGTAGAAAAGCAGATACTTGCCACGACGTCCCATTGACTCAACAATCTGACCAGGCATCTCCTTTTGAAATTCGTCCAAATCTGTCTTCATCATCTTGGGATAGCGAATTTCTACACTCGAAATCTTCTTTCCCAGAATCAATTTTTCCAAGCCACGTCGAACGGTTTCAACCTCAGGTAATTCAGGCATAAGTCCTCCTTCTGTAAAAACAAGAAGCAGGCATGAGCCCACCTCTACTTAGTATTCTTTTTCATTATAGCCAAAGTCAGCCAAATCTAGCTTTTTATCGCGCCAGTTTTTCTTGACCTTGACCCATGTTTCTAGGAAGACCTTGTCTCCTAGCATAAGTTCGATATCACGACGGGCCATGCTACCGATTTTCTTAAGCATAGCGCCACCTTTACCGATGATAATCCCTTTTTGGCTATCGCGCTCGACCATGATGGTTGCACGGATGTGAACCTTGTCTGTCTCTTCATCTCGTTTCATAGAATCCACTACTACTGCAACAGAATGCGGAATCTCTTCCCGAGTTAGGTGCAAGACTTTCTCGCGAACCATTTCTGAAACCAAGAAACGCTCTGGATGGTCTGTAATTTGATCAGACGGGAAATATTGGAAACCTTCATCTAGATTTTCACTCAAAATATCCACTAGACGAGAGACGTTATTTCCCTGAAGAGCTGAGATTGGTACAATTTCCTTGAAGTCCATCTGATTACGGAAATCATCAATCTGAGACAAAAGCTGGTCTGGGTGAACCTTATCGATCTTGTTCACAACCAAAATCACAGGGACCTTGGCAGCCTTGAGACGCTCGATAATCATATCGTCCCCCTTACCACGCGCTTCATCAGCAGGTACCATAAAAAGAACGGTGTCCACTTCGCGAAGGGTACTGTAGGCAGACTCAACCATGAAATCTCCTAGAGCTGTTTTAGGCTTGTGAATCCCTGGTGTGTCGATAAAGACGATTTGTTCCTTATCAGTCGTGTAAATTCCCATGATTTTGTTGCGCGTTGTCTGCGCCTTGTCACTCATGATGGCAATCTTTTGCCCCATAACGTGATTTAAAAAGGTTGACTTCCCAACGTTGGGACGTCCTAAAATGGCTACAAAGCCTGATTTAAAAGTCATAATTTCCTCTTACTGTTTAAAATAATAAATCCCAGATTCTTGGGAGAAAAATCAATGCGCCTGTTAAGGCTGCGAAAAGAGAAACCACTAATACCGCGCCAGCCGCCATATCCTTGGCATTTTTAGCCAGCATGGAAAAGTGATAGTGACTGGCCAAATCCACCACATTTTCAATAGCAGAATTGATAATTTCAAAAGCTACTACCAAGAAAATGCTCAATAGGAGAAAGAGCCATTCAATTCGTGACACCTGAAAAACAAAACCTGCAAGAATGACTACAAGAGCCGTCACTGCATGTTTTCGCATATTACGTTCTTCCTTGATAGCAGTAAAAATTCCTGTGAGAGCAAATTCTAAACTGGATATCAGGTCACGATTTTTCCATTTTCGTTTATTGTCTTGTGAGTCCATAGGCTGTCAAAATTTCTTCTTGTAAACCGAACATCTCCGCTTCTTCTTCCGGAGTGTAGTGATCATAGCCGTTGATATGTAAAAAGCCGTGTACTGCCAAGAAGCCCATCTCACGCTCAAAGCTGTGACCGTATTCCTCGGCCTGCTCATGAGCCTTATCGATAGAGATGAACAGTTCCCCAATATAGGCATCAAACTCAGACATCATCTCTGCCAATTCTGGATTTTCAAGTAAATCCTCTTCGTCAAAGGCAATTTCCAACTCTGGCTTATATTCAAGGCTGATAACATCTGTCGGACGGTCTGTGTCACGGTACTCCAGATTAAGTTCATGACTACGTTCATTGGTCACAAAAGTGACTGCCATCTCCTTGTCTTCTTTGCCTAATTTTTGGGCTGCAAATTCCAAAATTTCTTGGGTTTGTTGCAACATTTCTTTTGAAACTTGACCAGTTTCATCTACCATTTCAATATACATGTGCTTCTCGTTTCTCTTTACTTGGCTTTATTATACCACATTTCCATGATTTTATTCTACCTTTTTGATATAATACTATGGAATACTATCACAAGGAGAGAACGATGTCATTTGACGGATTTTTTTTACACCACATGGTTGAGGAATTGCGAAGAGAGTTAGTGAACGGTCGCATCCAGAAAATCAATCAACCTTTTGAACAAGAGTTGGTCTTGCAAATCCGCAGCAATCGCCAAAGCCATCGCCTGCTCCTTTCTGCCCATCCAGTTTTTGGACGCATTCAGCTGACCCAAACGACTTTTGAAAATCCATCCCAACCTTCTACCTTTATCATGGTTTTAAGAAAATATTTGCAGGGTGCCCTGATTGAGTCGATTGAGCAAGTGGAAAATGACCGTATTGTGGAAATGACAGTTTCCAATAAAAACGAGATTGGAGACCATATCCAGGCTACCTTGATTATCGAAATTATGGGGAAACACAGTAATATTCTACTGGTTGATAAAAGCAGTCATAAAATCCTCGAAGTTATCAAACATGTTGGCTTTTCACAAAATAGCTACCGCACCTTGCTGCCTGGATCGACCTACATCGCTCCGCCAAGTACGGAAGCTCTCAATCCTTTTACAATCAAGGACGAGAAACTCTTTGAAATCCTGCAAACACAGGAAACGACAGCTAAAAATCTTCAAAGCCTCTTTCAAGGTCTGGGACGCGATACGGCAAATGAATTGGAAAGGATACTGGTTAGTGAAAAACTTTCCACTTTCCGAAACTTTTTCAATCAAGAAACCAAGCCATGCTTGACTGAGACTTCCTTCAGTCCAGTTCCTTTTGCAAATCAAGTGGGAGAGCCTTTTGACAGTCTTTCTGATTTGCTGGACACCTACTATAAGGATAAGGCTGAGCGCGACCGCGTCAAACAGCAAGCCAGTGAACTCATTCGCCGTGTTGAAAATGAACTTCAAAAAAATCGTCATAAGCTTAAAAAACAAGAAAAAGAGTTACTGGCGACAGACAACGCTGAAGAATTTCGTCAAAAAGGAGAATTGCTGACAACCTTCCTCCACCAAGTGCCTAACGACCAAGACCAGGTTATCCTAGACAACTACTATACCAACCAACCTATCACGATTGCGCTTGATAAGGCCTTGACTCCCAACCAGAATGCCCAACGCTATTTTAAACGGTATCAGAAATTAAAAGAAGCTGTCAAATACTTGACTGATCTGATTGAGGAAACCAAGGCAACCATTCTCTATCTGGAAAGTGTAGAAACCGTCCTCAACCAAGCTGGACTGGAAGAAATCGCTGAAATCCGTGAAGAATTGATTCAAACAGGTTTTATCCGCAGAAGACAGCGAGAAAAAATTCAGAAACGTAAAAAACCAGAACAATATCTAGCAAGCGATGGCAAAACCATCATCTATGTCGGACGCAATAACCTGCAAAATGAGGAACTAACCTTTAAAATGGCACGCAAGGAGGAACTTTGGTTCCATGCCAAGGACATTCCTGGAAGCCACGTTGTCATCTCAGGCAATCTTGACCCATCTGATGAAGTCAAGACAGACGCAGCAGAGCTGGCCGCCTACTTCTCTCAAGGACGCCTGTCAAATCTGGTGCAGGTAGATATGATTGAAGTCAAGAAACTCAATAAACCAACTGGTGGAAAACCAGGCTTTGTCACTTACACAGGACAAAAGACCCTCCGTGTCACACCAGACCCAGAAAAAATTGCATCCATGAAAAAATCCTGATTTTACTTGAAATCAGGATTTTTAACTTATACTCACTCAAATCATATCCAATTATAGGACTAATCTTTGCCACCTAGTTTCTCATTGATTTTCATCATCACACTAGCAATTTTTTCACCCCAATAAGGGTCTGATGCATATTCAACATTCATACCAGACGCCTTGTTTCCAAGGAAAGTTCTGCCCTTATCGATATAATTTTCCTTAATCCACTTGCTTGCACCTAAAATTCCCTTATCCACATCATCAAATGTCTTGGCAGAAAGGTAAGGAGTCGTATCATAGGCTGTAATTCCAAAGAAATTATTCTTATCTTTGGCAATCTTGCTACGTCCCCAGTCGCTTTCTAAGGCACTATGAGCAAGGAGATAGAGGGCATTGATATGGTAATGTTCTTCGGCTTCCTTAAAGGTAGCTCCCTTATTTTCCAGGAGGCTATTGTCAATATTTAACAGACTAAATACCTTATCCAAATCTTCAGCACTATAGTTTGTAGCCTCTGTCAAATCTTTAAAAAGGAAGGGATTTTCAAGGTTAAAACCATCAAAATGCAGTCCATCTGCCGAATAATATTTCTTGCCTACTTCCATATCAGAAAGATGAGCAGATACTGGGATACTAGCATTCTGAGCCACATAGTGATAAAAACGGTGTCCATCACTCTCATAATAAGGGATAAAGTTCTTACTAGCATCTAGTGCTTGTAAATCTTCTGTTTTCATATAGCCTGACAAACCAGAAATAGTAATAGCCAGGCGCTTGTCATCACTTTTTCTATCCTTATCCAGCCAAACAACACTACCTTGCGATATATAGGACAGCTTTTCACCATCTGCATTATAGATATTTGCAGTAACTGGAAGGACCTGATAATAATCAGAGCTAATCTTGGACTCCTTATGCCACTTTCCATCGCTTCCAAGCTGATGACCATCAATAGTCTCATTTTTTGCCATGTAGCCACCGGATTTGAAGTAGTACCAGGCTTGACTTTTAGAATCGTATACCCATTCTTTCTCAGCCATTTTGCCATCAGACTTGAGATAAAACCATGACTCCTTATCCAAAATCCATTCATTAACTGCCATATAGCCACCGGATTTTAGATAATAATAGTGACCATTTTCGAAAATCCATTCTTTATCAGCATGATTTCCATTTTCTTTGATATAAAACCAAGATTGGTATTGTTTGTCAAAAAGCCAACCTTGCTGTACTTTAGCACCGCTAGCACTCACATAAGCCTGTTCAATCCACTGACTTGTCAGTAAATAACCACCGGATTTGAAATAATAGTCCTTGCCCTTAATTTGGAGCCATTCTTTCTCTGCGTGTTGTCCATCTGCTTTGATATAAAACCAAGCGTCGTATTGAGAATCATAGACCCAATTTTCTATTACCTTGGCACCTGTTGCACCAACATAGGAAGTTCCTACCCAAGCATTTCTTTTCAGCTTTCCATTTTGGTCAAGATAATAGAATGCTCCCTTGTCTTCTATCCATTCTGACTTGGCCATATAGCCACCAGATTTGAGGTAAAAATAGTCGTCACCTTGTTTCAGCCATTCATTTTCAGCATAGTTGGCATCTGCTTTTATATAAAACCAAGATTGATAATGAGCATCAAAGACCCACTCATTGGCTGCTTGACTGCCATCTGCTTTCAGGTATTGTTTTCCTTGCCAAGTACCATCACTGGCCATTACACCCTCTGGACTAGCTAAGAAAAATAGCAGGGCTAAAAAAATAAATCTTACTTTCTTCATTAACCTTCTTCCTCTGTTCTTACTCATTTCATTATATCAAAATTCTCTATAATCAACATTACAAACTCATAAAAAATCAAGAACAGATTGATTGCAGTTTACCTCAGAGACTCTTTTACTTCCTTGCGAAGATTTTCTAGACTGCTGATACTATATTTATCCATAACCTTTGGTAAATTTTCGATGATGTCAGGACAGGCGTAAGGATTGGTAAAGTTGGCTGTTCCAACTCCAATAGCAGATGCTCCAGCCAGATACATTTCTAGGGCAGCTTCAGCCGAATCCACTCCTCCCATTCCAATGATAGGCAGGTCTGTTGTTTGGGCGACTTGGCGGATGAGTTTGAGGGCTACTGGAAAAACTGCTGGACCAGACATTCCACCTGTTCCATTGGCCAATATTGGTTTTCTAGTTTTGAGGTCAAAGCGCATTCCAACTAGAGTATTGATCATGGTTAATCCACATGCCCCCGCATCTTCTGCAGCTTTTGCGACAGTAACGATATCGGTCACACTCGGGGTTAATTTGACATAAACTGGCACATCAGACGCTTCTACAGCTGCTTTCACCACATCATAAGCTAAATCTGGATCTTGACCAATCAAAAGTCCGTGATTACAGTGGTCAACATTGGGACAAGAAATATTGAGCTCGATAGCCTTTACATTAGCTGCCTTGGAAATACCACTAGAAACGGCCGCATACTCTTGTTTTGAAAAACCAGCCACATTGGCAATAATAGGAAGATTTGGATATTCTCTTTCCAGCCAAGGTAACTTTTCAGCCAAAACAACTTCCAAACCAGGATTTTGCAAGCCAATTGCATTGAGCATACCAGCAGGTGTCTCTGCCACCCTTGGAGTTGGATTGCCAAAGCGTGGTTCAAGGGTCGTCGCCTTAATCATAATAGAACCTAAAAGGTCTAAATCATAGTACTTGGCATACTCTTGACCAAAACCAAAACAGCCTGATGCTGGAATAATCGGATTTTTCAAATCCAAGCCTGGTAGAGAAACTTGTAAACGATTTCTAGTCATGATTTTCTCCTTATAATACAACTGTTCCTGTGCGGAAAACAGGGCCATCTTCACAGACACGTTGGCTGACCGTCTCGCTTTCTGGCACTTTTAGGACGCAGGCATAGCAAGCCCCCATCCCACAAGCCATACGAGATTCCAAAGATAGATAGGCTCTTGGGTGGTCATAAAAGGTTTGATTGATATACTTCATCATTCCAGGCGCCCCACATGAGTAAACAGCATCAAACTGACTGTCTAAATCATTGATGATAACGGAAACATTTCCCTTGATACCATAAGAACCATCATCTGTCGTTACAAAGACTTGACCATATTGAGCCAATTCCTTTTCAAGGATAACAGCATCCTTATTAGCAAAACCGAGGACTGTCACTACTTTTACTCCACGCGCATGCAATTCCTTGGCTACTTCAAGCAAGGGAGGAACACCAATCCCCCCACCAACAAGGAGAACCTGGCTCTGCTCATCAAGGTCAGACAAGTCAAAACCATTTCCCTGAGGCCCCATCACATCAAGAGTATCTCCCTGACTTAAGGTTGAGAAAATAGCTGTCCCAGCCCCTTCAATCCGATAAATGAGATGACACTGCTTCTTAACCTTGTCAATAGACGAAATTGAAATAGGGCGACGCAAGAGATGGGCATCATCAGGCACACGAAGATGAAGAAATTGGCCTGCTCGCATTGCTTCAACCATTTCCCCCTCTAGGACTAATTCAAAGATTGCTGGCGCGATTTCCTCTTGTGCAACCACCTTCATGGTTTCCAAACGAATGGCACCCAAACGTTTCTTACATGTGGGATTCATGACTTTTCCTCCTTAAATTTTAAGGGGACCAGACAAAGAA
Organism: Streptococcus mitis; assembly: GCF_002096755.1. GTDB lineage: Bacteria > Bacillota > Bacilli > Lactobacillales > Streptococcaceae > Streptococcus > Streptococcus mitis_AC. The sequence continues at coordinate 624 of NZ_NCVF01000024.1, read as the reverse complement.
AAGACCTTGCTAGTGCAAGGCCTCAGTTAAAATCGTACAACACAAGAGAGCACACTCAAAAAGTCTCCTCTAGAAAATTGTACTATTCTTTTATCTGACACCTTGTGAGTCTCTCTGGACTCCCCTTAAAGGTTAAATTTTTACTATTATACTCTTTCAGCTAAAAAAAGTCAAGTAAAAAACGAACATTCTACTTGACTTCAAGAAATTATTTTTCACGAATGACTTCGACCTTGTAGCCATCAGGGTCTTTGACAAAGTAATAGTTAGGTGCAGTTCCTGGTAGACCATTTGGCTCAGTCACTTCATAGCCTTTTGCACTGTGCTCTTGATGAAGAGCTTCAAGATCGGGTGTACTGAGGGCGATATGGGCAAATCCATCTCCAACCACATAAGGACCATGATCGTAGTTATAAGTCAACTCCAACTCATAGTCATCACCCTCAAGACCTAGATAGACAATCGTGAAGGCATGGTCTGGAAAATCTCTGCGACGCAATTCTTTAAATCCAAAAGCATCTTGATAAAATGGCTCTATAATATTTGTAGTGGGTAAATCCTCTGTAGATATTATGGAACCTATTTTTGTGTAGAAAAAAAGTCCCATATGACCTATAATGAAAA